>CAYJMX010000001.1:0-25342 GCA_964371485.1 uncultured Gammaproteobacteria bacterium
TATTGATATTTTCTTCATCAATATCACAAATTGTATGAAGTGCATTTAAATTATAAAAGTTCCTTACAATGTTTCTGCCCCATATTCCACAACCAACAACGGCTACGTATTTTTGATTTTCATTTTGCATATGCTTATTTACCCTAAAATCTTTCCTATATATATAATATTTAAAATAATTGAATTATTCAAGCGTCTAATTTCATGATATCATTCTTTTTATGAAAAAAAGAGCAACCATTCAAAATCTACCCATCGATATTTTATCTTACAATGATGCCGTAAAAAGCGTTTTAGATGCTATTGAAAATAATAAAACTATGCAAATTGTAACTATAAACCCTGAAATGGTTATGAGTGCTCAAAAAGATGAAGAATTTAAAAAAGTTGTTAATGAATCAGAGCTCATCATTGCTGATGGCTTTGGCATAAAGCTTGCTTTAAAATTTAAAAAGATTAATCAAGAGCAAATTCGAGGTGTTGATTTTTCAAAAACATTAATTGAATTGGCACATAAAAATAACTACCCAATAGCCTTTGTTGGAGCCAAAGATGAAGTCGTATCTAAACTTATTGAAAAGCTTAAAAATGATTATCCTGATATTAATATAGTGTATTCTCACAACGGTTTTTTTGAAGATGAAAATTTAATTTTAAGTGAATTAAAACAGGCATCGCCTAAGATTCTTCTAACTGCACTAGGCTCACCTAGGCAAGAATTTTTTAATTACAAATCAAAAGAAATATTACAAAATTGTATAACAATAGGTGTGGGCGGTTCTTTTGATGTAATAGCCGGATGTGTTAAAAGGGCGCCTGAAATCTGGCAAAAGCTTAATCTAGAGTGGCTTTATAGAACAATTATGCAACCAGAAAGATTTAAGCGAATATTTCCCACTTTGCCAATATTTGTAATAAAGAGTATAATAGATTCAATAAAAAAATAGTTTAGTTATTAGTATATGAGGTAGATTGTTTTGGATAAATTTTCAAAAGATGTTAGGGTTGATATTTTAAAAATGATTCACAATTCCCAATCGGGCCACACAGGCGGCGCATTTTCTTGTACCGACATTTTAAATGCTTTGTACAACAAAGTAATGTTTGTGCCAAAAGAGTGGAAAAAATCAGCAGATTTCAACAAAAGAGATAGATTTATTCTATCTAAAGGGCACGCTTGCCCAGCGCTTTATGCGACTTTGGCGAACTTAGGGTTTTTCTCTCGTGAAGAACTTATGACATTTAGAATTTTAGGTTCAAGATTGCAAGGTCATCCGGCTGTAAAAACAGGACTAGAAGGAATTGAAACTTCAACTGGTTCACTAGGTCAAGGCATGTCAATTGGTACAGGTATGGCTTTAGCTTTAAGATTGGATAAAAATCCAGCTAGTGTTTTTGTTTTAATGGGTGATGGCGAGATGCAAGAAGGCAGTGTTTGGGAATCTTTAATGAATGCTTCGCATCACAAATTAACAAATATTGTGCCAATTATCGATAAAAATGGACTACAAATTGATGGAAACGTTTGTGATGTTCAAACAATTGACCCACTTGATAAAAAGCTTGAAGCTTTTGGGTATGAAGTACTAGAGGTGGATGGGCATGATGTCGAGGCGTTGGCTGATGTGTTAAACAAGGCAAAAAAATCAGATAAATTAACAGCTGTTATTGCAAAAACTGTTAAAGGAAAAGGCGTTAGCTTTATGGAAAATAACGCTGGCTGGCATGGTAAAGCACCAAATGATGAGCAACTTGCTCTAGCATTGGAGGAATTAAATGTTTAAAAATGTTGATGAAGTAAAATCTTTAAGAAACGCTTATGGTGAAACGTTAGTTGAACTAGGTAAAGAAAACGAGAATGTAGTAGTTTTAGATGCGGATTTATCGTGCTCTACTCAAACTGCTTTTTTTAAAAAAGAATTCCCAAATAGATTCTTTAACGTTGGGATATCAGAGCAAGATTTAATGACAACAGCAGCAGGCATGGCAATTGAAAATAAGATTCCTTTTGTGTCTACTTTTTCAATGTTTTGCGCTACTCGTGCTCTTGATCAAGTCAGAAATACGATTTGCTATTCAAAATTAAATGTGAAAATTGTTGGAACTCACGGTGGAATAACAGTAGGAGAAGATGGTGCGTCACATCAAGCACTAGAAGACATCGCTGCAATGCGCGCATTGCCTGATATGACAGTTATTGTTCCTTCTGATTATACTGAAGTTAAAAAGGCGATAAGATACGCTGCAGAGATATATGGACCTGTGTTCGTTAGAATTCCAAGAACAAATCTAAAGACTATTTTTTGTGAGGATAATTACGTCTTTAATCCAGAGCGTGCCGTGAAAATTCAAGATGGAAATGATGTCACAATTGTTACAAATGGTGAAACTCTGCAAGAAGTAATTTCTTGTGTTAAAATGTTAGAAAATGATGGAATTAAAGCTGAAGTTTTACATATTCCAGTGGTGAAACCATTTTTCGCAGGCAACGATATAATCGAAAGTGCCAAAAAGACTGGCAAAGTGGTTGTTGTAGAAAATCATAGCATAATAGGCGGACTAGGTTCAGCTGTGTGCGAGACACTATCAGAGAATCACCCAACTAAAGTGTTAAGAATTGGTACAAATGATTGCTTTGGACAAAGTGGTGACGCTAAATTACTTGTAGAACTTTATGGTTTAAGTGATAATAAAATATATGAGAGAGTGAAACAATTTATTTAAAGATATGATAGTAGTTAGAGATTTAATTAAACAATACAAAAACAAATTCGCATTATACAATGTCAATTTGCACATAAAACCAGGTGAGTTCGTCTTTTTAGTAGGCTCTTCTGGAGCGGGTAAATCAACATTGATGAAAATGCTTTACATGGAAGAAAAACCTACAAGAGGCAGTGTTTTAGTTGGCGGTATAAATGTCAATAGCCTTACGGCCAATAAAATTCCAAATTTAAGAAGATGCATGGGTATTGTATTTCAAGACTACAAATTGCTTCAAAATCATACAGTATATGACAACATCGCTTATGTTATAAGAACAATGGGTATTTCAACAAAAGAAATTGAAGCTCGTGTTTTTGGTGCGCTGAAAGTTGTTGGGCTTGAAGATAAATATAAATCTAAACCTTCAGAGTTATCTGGTGGTGAACAACAAAGGGTGTCTATAGCGCGCGCTATTGTAAACGGTCCACCTTTGCTTATAGCTGATGAACCAACGGGTAATCTTGATCCTAAGAACTCTATGGAAATCATGCAGATTTTAGAACAAGTCAATCAGCGCGGAATTACAATTCTTGTATCAACTCATGACCACGCCATTGTTAATCACTTCAGAAAAAGAGTTATAACCCTTGAAAAAGGAAGAGTTATAAGGGACGTAAAGGCAGGTACTTATGACTAAATATAAAGGTTCAAAAGCAAGCAGAATTAAACAGAAACTGAAATCTCACTTGCCAAAAGATTGGCTTACTGAGATAAGAATAGCGTATAGAATTCTAATGGAAACGGGAAAAGGCATAGCGCAAGCTGGCTTTATTAACATTGCAATCATTACAACTATGGCTGCAATATTAACCATTTTTGGTGCCATTTTTAGAACAACGCTAAGTGTGTCTTCAATGGTTACTTCAATGGGTAATGTGCTTGAAATTTCTGCGTATCTTGATAAAGATGCTGAAGCAAAAGAAATTGTATCTGAAATTAAGCAAATTAAGCATGTTGATAGAATTAAATTTATCCCAAAGGAAACTTCTTGGGAAGAATTAAAAAGGGATATAATCGTTCCAGATTTATCTAACCCACTGCCTGATACATTACATATTAAAGTTGATAGACCAGAGAATATTGAATATGTAATGAATTTGGTGAAACCTATATCTGGAGTTAAAGATCTAAGCTATGCCAAGGATTTAGTTTCTAAGTTTCAAATGATTAATAAAATATCGCACACGATTACTCTTGTTGTAGTAATTATTGCCTGTATTTTGACAATAGCAATCATAAACAATACAATAGAGCTGGTAATACAATCAAGAAAAGAAGAGATAGAGATAATGCGCTTAATGGGTGTTTCTAATTGGTATATAAAATCTCCTCTTGTGCTACAGGGCGCGATATATGGGTTTATCGGTGCAGTGATTTCAATAATTCCAATAAATATAATTCAGACGTATTTGCAAAAAGTACACGAGCACTTTATGATGCCAGCATATGCGTACTCGCAGCCACTTGTTGTATTCTCAATCCTAATTGTAGGTGTACTATTTGCCGCTGGCGGTAGTTTCATAAGTATTAAAAAACATATTCAGGTATAAGGAAATAGATGGATATAAACAAATTAGATGCTCAACAGCTAGTGGATGAATTTAATGAAATTCCGCCAATGCCAAATGTTATGGTAAAGGCGCTTGATGTCATTAAAAATCCTCAAACAGGAATTAATGAACTGACGCAAATCATGTCAGTCGATCAATCAATTTCAACTAAAACATTAAGCCTTGTTAATTCTGCTTATTATGGCTATTCTCAACAGATAACATCTATTTCAAAGGCGCTTGTTATCTTGGGAATGATGAAAGCCAAAAACATCGTTATGTCTCTTGCAATGAGGCAAATGATGTCATCTCAAGGTTCTAGAGAGTTGTGGGAGCATTCTATAAAATGTGCCATAGCATCAGAATTACTTGCACAGGAATATAAAGTTATAAACCCAGATGACGCTTTTGTTATTGGTTTTTTACATGATATAGGTAAAATTCTTTTAAATACAAAAAATCCGATTAAATATTCAAAGGTTAGATACGCTATTCAGCAAGGTACGGCCGGAATATTAGAAGTTGAAGATTCTTTCTTTGGGACAAATCATTGCGTGTTAGGTGCTATGGTATGTAAAAAGTGGAATTTGCCTGTTATTTTAACAAATTGTGTAAGGCATCACCATAATCCAGCTCAGTCTTCTATGCCACTAGCTTGCGCTATGATTTATATGGCAGACAGGCTTGTGCAATCTCAACCTGTTAATCCAATTTTTGATCCAAATATTTTAGATGCTCTTGATATTCAAGTAAATGATCCGATTGGGCTTAGAGAAAATATCCTGCAAAAGGCGAATATATTTTTAAAAGAAATGACAGCTGGAGTTTAAAATAAACCCATTTGACCGTTTTCATTTTGAAATTTAATTCCAAGGTGTTGATACGCCAATTTTGTTACGCATCTGCCCCTGTTTGTTCTTGACAGAAGTCCTTTTTGCAATAAATATGGCTCATAAACATCTTCAATTGTTTTTAAATCTTCGCCCAGTGCCACAGAGAGTGTTTCAACTCCAACTGGCCCGCCGTTATAATTTTCTATAATTAATCTCAATAGTTCTCTATCTGTGTTATCAAGCCCAATGTTGTCAATACACAGTGAGTCCAAAGCTTCATTTGCAATTTGTTTTGTGATTTTGCCATCATATTTTACTAAAGCGTAATCGGCACATCTTTTAATAAGCCTATTTGCTATTCTTGGAGTAAAGCGAGAACGTGTCGCCACCTCTAAAGTTGCATTGTCTTCAATATCTATGTTTAAAATTCCAGCACTTCTTTTTACCACTTGAGCCAGTTGTTCATTTGTATAAAATTCTAACCTATGAATAATTCCAAATCTATCTCGAAGTGGGCCCGATAGCGCTCCTGCTTTTGTTGTTGCGCCAATTAATGTGAATTTTTTAACAGGCACTCTCATTGTTTTTACACTTTGATTTTTCCCTGTTGTAAGGTCAATAAAAAAATCCTCCATAGCTGGATACAGTATCTCTTCTGCGACTTTGTTTAGCCTGTGAATTTCATCGATAAATAAAATCTCACCCTCTTTAAGTGACATTAAAATCCCAATAATATCTCTTGGGCGCTCAAGTGCTGGAGCGGAGGTTATTTTTATATTTACCCCTATTTCATTGGCTACAACACTAGCCAAGGTGGTTTTTCCTAGACCTGCTGAACCGTAAAAAAGTAAATGGTCTAATGCTACATTTCTTTTCTTACTTGCTTCAATAGAGATTTTTAATGTTGATTTTAATGAGTCTTGTCCGATATATTCATTAAATGTTTTGGGCCTAATATTTGTTTCATAGCTTCTATCGTACTCTAGTTCTTCTTTGTTTAAATTTTTTGAACGATTATGAGAGTCGGCTGAAGCTTGTAGCTTAGCCGACTTTTTCTCATTATTATCATTATCGTTTGATATAATCATAAGTTATTAATTTAAGTACCTAAAGTATACATAAACTGTACTCATCGCAAGAGCGATTAGTGTGGTTGCTATACCGTATTTCATAAATCCTAAGAATGAAATCGGATGACCTTGCTTTGCAGCATTTTCACTAACAATAACGTTTGCCGCAGCACCGATGATTGTTAAGTTTCCACCTAAACAAGCACCAAGAGATAAACTCCACCATAGTGGTGTTGTGTATTGAGCGCCCATTGTAGCTTGAATTTCAGCTAGCATTGGAGCCATTGTCGCTGTGTATGGAATGTTATCAATAATACCTGATAAAATACCAGAAGCCCAAAGCATAATGTATGCTGTAGCGCTTTGAGAGCCGTTAGTTACTTCAAGCAGCCAGTTTGCCATAATGTGGATACCACCAGAAGCTTCTAAGCCACCAATGATGATGAATAAGCCAACGAAGAAGAAAATAGTATTCCACTCAACATCAGCTAAAACGTGCGATGGTTTTTCAAATATTAATAATATAGCCGCACCAATCATTGCAATTAAGAATGTTGGAATGTGCGTGATATCGTGCGCCATAAAGCCTAGAATAACAAGCAATAATACCGTTCCAGATCTAATAGCAAGTGCTTTATCTTTAATTGAACCTGAGTTGTCAATTTGTGCCACTAGATCCATTTTTTCTTGTGATGTTACAAGGTCTTTTCTGAACATAAATGTTAAAAGCGCAATTACAACACCAAAGATTAATACAACAATTAGAGATAATTCTCTTACAAAGTCCATAAAGCTGAAGTTAGCCGCTGAACCAATAATGATGTTTGGAGGATCTCCAATTAATGTTGCTGTTCCACCAATGTTTGAACAGATAATTTCTGTAATTAAAAATGGTACAGGGTTAAGATCAAGTTTTTTACAAACTGCAAATGTGATTGGCATTACAAGGATAACTGTTGTTACGTTGTCTAAAAACGCACTAGCAATTGCTGTAAAGACAGCCAAAGAGAATAAAACTAATTTCGGTTGACCTTTTGTGTGTTTTAAAATCTCGTTTGCCATCCATTTGAACATGCCTGATTTAGCTGCGATGTGAACAATGATCATCATTGATACAAGTAAGAAAATTACGTTGAAATCAATAAAGTTGATAAAATATTCATGTAGCCCTTTTGTTGTCTTGTCACATTGAACAAGCCCTAAAAATAAAGTAACACATGCGCCTAAAAGTGCGATTGTTACTTTTGAAATTTTTTCCCAAGCAATAAAAACATAAGATACTAAAAGTATTATAGTAGCTATCATTATGTTGTTTTGCTCTGTGAAACCGTGTAAGAATTCCATATTCCACTCCTCATTAAATACTCAATGTATATAATTTTATCCCATAAAGATTAATAGTCAAAGGCGCAATTAAATTTCTCATGTCTTCTTTTTATGATAATATTTAAAATAAGAATCATATTATGGAGAGTTTATGAGTTTAGTTGATATATTATTAAAGGTTTTTAAAGACCCAAACGATAGAAAAGTTAACAGGGTTATGCCAATTGTGGAGCATATTAACGCACTTGAGCCTGAATATTGCGCCATGAGTGATGAGCAACTTAAGGCAAAAACTATTGAATTTAAAGAAATTATCGCTAAACGTGCAACATCCACTGACATTAAAAAAGATAGAGAATTAGAAAAGCAAACTCTTGATATGCTTTTACCTGAAGCGTTTGCAACTGTGCGTGAAGTTGGAAAACGTGTATTAAATATGCGCCATTTTGACGTGCAACTTGTAGGTGGGATATTTCTACATGAGGGTCATATCGCTCAAATGAGAACAGGTGAAGGTAAAACTCTTGTAGCCACTCTTCCTGCTTATCTTAACGCGTTAACGGGCAAGGGAGTTCATATAATTACTGTTAATGATTATCTAGCTAAGCGTGATAGAGATTGGATGGGCAGAATATTTGAATTCCTTGGTCTAAGCGTTGGCGTTATTTTATCTGGATATCACGATTTTGAAACTAAAAAAGCAGCTTATGCTTGCGACATTACATATGGTACAAATAATGAATTCGGTTTTGATTATCTGCGTGACAATATGGCATCATCTTTAGATGGGCTTGTTCAAAGACCATACAATTACGCTATTATTGATGAGGTCGATTCTATTTTAATTGATGAGGCGAGAACTCCATTAATTATCTCTGGTCGTCTTGAAAAGTCTGCTCAAACATATTTAACTATGTCAAAAGTTGCACCTCAGCTTGAAAAAGAGAAGCATTATGAAGTGGATGAAAAGAATAAAAATATCATTTTAACTGAAGATGGTATAGATAAAGCATGTGCACTTTTAGATGTTGAAGATCTTTTTGATATTGAAACTCAATACGCGCATCATCTATTGCAAGCGCTTAAAGCAAAAGAATTGTTTGTTAAAGATACTGATTATGTAATTAAAGACAATCAAATTATGATAGTTGATGAGTTCACTGGAAGGCTTATGGAAGGCCGCCGCTGGTCAGATGGTCTTCATCAGGCGGTTGAAGCTAAAGAAGGTGTTAAAATTCAAGATGAAACTCAAACGCTAGCCAGCATTACTTTTCAAAATTTATTTAGATTATATCCAAAGCTATCAGGCATGACAGGGACGGCAATGACAGAGGAAGCTGAATTTGGAAAAATATACAGCCTACCTTGTACAGCTATTCCTACAAATAAACCTGATCAAAGAAAAAATTACGCCGATGTAATTTATAAAACTGTGCCTATGAAATATTTTCAAGTTGCAAATGAAATTGAGGTAATAACAAAAACTGGTCGCCCGATTTTAGTTGGTACAATAAGTATTGAAAAATCAGAATACTTATCAGCTTTACTTAATAAAAAAGGCATTAAGCACAATGTGTTAAACGCTAAGCACCACTTAAAAGAAGCGTATATTATCGCCCAAGCTGGAAGAATTGGAGCAGTCACCATTGCAACAAATATGGCAGGTCGTGGTACTGATATTCTACTTGGTGGTAACAGTGAATACCTTGCTAAAGAAGAACTTGATGATAAGGGTATTACTCCAGAATTTGAAAATTATGAAACATTAAAAGCGCAAGCGCTTGAAAATGCGATAAAAATTACTGAAGCGGAGCATAAAAAAGTTATTGAACTGGGCGGATTGCACGTAATCGGTACAGAACGACACGAATCTCGCCGTATTGATAATCAATTAAGGGGTCGTGCTGCTCGTCAAGGTGACCCTGGTTCTACAAAGTTCTTTTTATCTCTTGAAGATGATTTAATGAGAATATTTGGCGGAGAAAGAATCGCCGCTCTTATGAATATGTTAAATGTTGAAGAGGATATGTCGATTGAGAACCCTCTTATAACAAGGCAAATTGAATCCGCGCAAAAGAAAGTTGAAACTTATCACTTTGATATAAGAAAAAGCGTATTGGAGTATGATGATGTAATTAATGTTCAGCGTGAAAAGTTCTATATGCAAAGAAAACAAGTTCTTGCTTCTTCTGATTTAAAAGCGCATATCGATTTTATGATGAAAAAAGAAGTGGATAAAATTTTATCTCAATATATATCTAAAGATATGTCATCAGCTGAATATGTGCCTGATGATATTAAAATGATGATATCTGAAATTCATTCTGTTTTCCCACAAGTTGAAGAATTTGGCGAAAATGATATTAAAGAAAAAAGATATGAAGAAATCTCAAACAATTTAAAATCACTTGTTGAAAATGCTTATAAAAATATGGAAATAAATTCTGTTAAAGGATTTAATGAAGTTATGGCAAAATATGGCGATGCTGATTATGTTCCTCAAGAAGCTTTTTCTGATAACAATGTTATGAGAGTGCTAGAGCGCGATATTTTACTTCAAATTATTGATTCAAAATGGATTGATCATTTAAATAATGTTGATACGCTTAAAGATTCAATCGGGCTTGTGGCGTATGGCCAAAAAGACCCACTCATTGAGTATAAAAAAGAAGCTTATAATTTATTTAATTCGATGATGTCAGAGATTCAATCTGAAACAATAAGGCACATTTTTAGAGCGCGCTTTGGAGTGCAAATTGTTGATAATCGCAATTTAACACTTGATGAGGCTATGCAAAATGAAACTGAAACCCAGCTTACAAAGGCGTTAGAAAATGCTTCTTCAAATCATCCAGAAGAAAATTTAAATGAAGATGCTTCACTTGCTGAAAAAATCGGAAGAAATGACCCTTGTCCTTGTGGTAGTGGGAAAAAGTTTAAAAAATGTTGTGGAGCTAATTAATTTAACCATTTAGCTTTTATTAAACTTTGCGCCTTGATAGGTGTCTTTTTCAAGAAAAATTTTATCAATTAAATTTAGCGTTTCAAATTTTTTATTTACCCAAGTCGGTTCAACAAGACTTTTAAAAAGCCCACTTGCGGCAAGCCTTTGAACACTTGTTGTTTTTGGCATATATTCTAAAAATTCAACTGCCAATTCGCAATATTCTTGCATTGTCATAAAATTAAATTTTTCTTGCTCGTGTAATTTAGCTAGTGGTGAGTCTTCAAGAACAGTTAACATGTGTAACTTTATGCCATCAATTTCAAGTTCACCCAATCTTTTTGCACTTTGGAGCATTTCTTCTTTTGTTTCATCAAAAAGCCCTAAAATCATATGAACACAGACTTTTATTCCTCTTTTTTTTGCCATTTTATACGCATTTAAAAAACATTCATAATCGTGTCCACGATTAATTTTCTCTAATGTCCTATTGTGCGTGGATTGCAATCCAAGTTCTAGCCAAGCATTTTTATAAGTTGATATTAAGTCTAATTTTTCTTCATCAAGACAGTCTGGGCGGGTGCCAATAGATATTGATACTACTCTATCATCACAAAATGCGTCATCATAGATTTTCTTTAATTCATCAACTTTTTTATATGTATTTGAATAAGCTTGAAAATATGCCATAAATTTTTGAGCGTTAAATCTTTTTGGCAAATTATCAATTGCGGTTCTAACTTGTTCTTGAACGCTCAATGTGTTTGAATGCACTTGAGAAAAGCTTCCAGATTCATCGCAAAAAATGCAACCAGTGTTTGATATTGTGCCATCTCGATTTGGGCAAGAAAAACCAGCGTCAAGAGTTATTTTATAAACCTTTTCGCCATATGTATCTTTTAAATATTCACTAAATTGATAATATCTTTTTTTCATTAGTTCCTATGATTTTATCTTAATTTTTAAATTAAAGTTGAAATTATGATATAATAAACATAAGGAAAATAGATAATTTTGGAGTAGCATAAATGAAGATTTTGGTTTCAAACGACGATGGTATAGCAGCAGTTGGTATTAAAACCCTTGTGGCAAGGCTTGCTAAAGAACATGAAGTATATGTAGTAGCGCCTGATAGAGAAAGAAGCGCAGCTGGTCACTCTTTGACTTTGCATACTCCACTTCGTGTTGAAGAGCTTGAATCAAAGCTTGGTGCTAAAAAAGTTTTTGTAACTTCTGGTACTCCAGGGGACTGTGTTCGTCTTGGAATTTGCGCCATTTTAGATCAAAATGAACTTCCAGATATTGTTATATCGGGTATCAACCACGGTCCAAACCTTGGTGTAGATATTATTTATTCTGGTACAGTAAGTTGCGCTATGGAAGGTTCAATCTTGGGCTATCCAAGTATGGCGGTGTCACTTGCTTCTATGTCGCCTGATGATTCACACTATGAAATGACAGCGGACTTTGTTGCAACGTTCTTACCTAAGATTGATATTAAAAACTTCCCTAAAAAAACTGTATTAAATGTGAACACTCCAGCCCTTGATGAGCAAGACATTGCTGGTGTTCAAATTACAAAATTAGGTACAAAAATGTTTACTGATTCTTATGAAAAAAGAGTGGACCCTCGTGGAAAAGTTTACTATTGGATGGCAGGCGAGCTTACTACAAAGCATGAAGAAGACGGCACAGACATTTCAGCTGTTCGCTCAAATAGAGTGTCAATTACGCCTGTAACCTTTGAAATGACGCATAAAACTATTTTATCTGACATTGAAAACAGTTTCTGTCCTAAAGGATATTGCGAATGGTTTGGCTATGATGCAAATCAAGCTTAATGGCGAAACTAAAGAAATTGAAAATGGTATTAGCATATCAGATTTAATATCTGATATGGATTTACCAAAATATTTTGTTGTCGAATTAAATAAAAAAATTATTTATAAAGAAGATTTTCATTCAAAACTTTTGTGTGATAATGATGTTGTAGAGATTGCCGTATTTTGCGGTGGTGGCTAAATATTTATTATACAAAATGGAGAATGTAAATGAAAAAACGCGCCTTTATTAGCGTATGGGATAAAACTGGACTTGTAGATTTCGCTAAAAAATTAGTTGAAAATAATTATGAAATAATTGCAACAGGCACTACCTGTAAATTTCTTAAAGAAAATAAAATTGAAGCAATCGATAGCGAGAGTATAACCGGTTTTTCTGAGTTATTAGGTGGGAAAGTAAAATCATTACACCCTGATATTTTTGCTCCAATTCTAGCTACAGAATCAGAGCAATCAGAATTAAAAGATGCTCCGATTTCTCTTGTGGCGGTTAATTTATACCCATTTTCAGATTACATTGGAAAAAATACAGACATTGATACTTTGGTTAAAAACATTGACATAGGTGGAGTCGCACTTCTTCGCGCTGGAGCTAAGAATTTTAAAAACGTAACTGTAATTTGCGATATTAAAGATTATCAAATTGATATAAATAAAATTGATGAAAAATTAAATGAAACCCTTGCACTTAAAGCTTTTTCTCATACTTCAAAATATGATAACATAATTAATCAAGAGTTATCTTTCAATTTTGGATTAGTTGATAAAAAGAAAATTCAAGACGAGTTCGCTTTAAACTTTAGCAAAGTACAAGATTTAAGATATGGTGAAAACCCTCATCAAGAGGCTGGTTTATTCTCTTGTGCTGGTGAAATTGACTATGATATTTTAAATGGGAAAGAGCTTTCATATAATAATATTTTAGATACAACGGCTGCTTTAAATATTGCATCTGAATTTTTTGATGTTAATTGTTGTGTGATAGTGAAGCACACAAATCCTTGTGCTGTGGCACTTGGTAAAACTCTTCAAGAGGCCTTTTTAAGCGCTCTTGATAGTGATCCAATAAGTCCATTTGGCGGAATTGTTGCTTTTTCAAAAGAGGTTGATGGAACAATCGCCAAGCACCTTGCTTCAATATTTCTTGAAGTTGTTGTGGCGCCTTCTTTTACCCAAGATGCTATTGAAATATTATGCTCAAAGAAAAATTTGCGTGTAATAAAGTTAAATACACCATTTGAAATGTATAATTCGTATAATTCAAAAGAAGTTGTTATGACTCCATTTGGAGCACTTGTTCAGCAAAAAAATAACAAAAGTATTGACGCTGAAACTTTTAAAGTAACAACTAAAAAGAAGCCAACTCAAGAGCAAATTGAGGATATGGTTTTTGCTTTTAAGGTTGCAAAGCACTGCAAGTCTAACGCTATTGTTGTTGCTAAGGATTTAAAAACTCTTGGCATTTGTGCCGCTCAAACAGCGCGCGTGTTTAGTGTTGAGATAGCATTAAATCGTGTTTGCGATTCACCAAAAGATGCCGTTATTGCAAGCGACGGCTTCTTCCCTGCAGTTGATAATATTGATATTATCGCCCAAAACAGAATTGCAGCGATAATTCAGCCTGCTGGTTCAATTAAGGATGATGAAGTAATTGCAGCTTGTGATAAATATGGTATTACAATGGTATCTACTGGCATCAGGCACTTTAAGCATTAAGGATAAAAAATGGCAGAAGCAAATAAAAAAGCATTATTGGGCTTAGGGCTCGCGCATTTAGCGGTTGATTGGTACGCTTCAATTCTTGTGCCATTGTACCCAATGATTACCTCAAAGCTCGGTATGAACCTTTCTTCAATAAGTGCGATAATAGCACTAGCGCATATGTCATCTTCAATGTTTCAGCCATTTTTTGGTTTTATATCTGAACATTTAAGACATAGGACTTTTTTATTTTGGGGAGTGGTGCTAGCCGCTGTTTTTACTCCAATTGCTGCGATAGCAAATCATCCAGTTCTATTTATGCTGTTTTTAATTATAGCGATGTGTGGTAATGCCACTTTTCACCCACAGGTTTCGTGTTTAGTTAATACTTTTTCAAACAATAACCCTAAAATCGTTAAATATATGGGAATATTCTTGGGTCTTGGAACAATAGGATACGCCATTGGGCCAGTTTGCTCTTCAACACTTGTTGATAATTTTGGAGTGCACGCGCTCTTGTACACAGCTGTGGCAGGTATTATTATTGCAATTTGCGCTTATTTCTTCGTGCCAAAAATTCCCAATGAATCTATTTGTGTAAACCACGACAAATTTTTTGCCGTTATGAAAGACATTTTAAAGACTAAGTCGATTCAAAATCTTGTTATAATAGCAGTAATTAAAGCCGCAACAAGTATATCTTTTGGTACTTATGCTCCTTTTATTTTTAAAAAATATGGCTTTTCACTTGAATTAATAGGACTTGTAGTCACTCTGTTTTTTATATCTTCAGCCATAGGAACAATAGTAAGTGCTAAGATTGAACAAAAAATTGGTGCCGCAAGAATAATAAAACTTTCCTTCTATTCAATACTTCCTCTTGTTGGATTGTTTTTATACCTACTTAAAATTAACCCATACTTTGCTATTCCAGTGTTTATGCTGATTGGTTTTTTCACAGTGTTATCTGTGTCTGTGACTCTTGTAACGGCACAAAGAATTATGAGCGGACACAAAGGTGTTGTAAGTGGTGTTATGCAAGGTTTTAGCTGGGGATTGGGTTCGTTTTTCCTAGCGCCTCTTGGCTTCTTGGCAGATTATTTCTTTGTTGAAATTGTCCTAATTGTAATGGGCGTAGTCGGGCTTTTAACCGGTATGTTTGTTATTTCAAAAGATTTAAGAAAAGAGCTTTCTAGTTTTTAAAAAACCCTGAGCACGCTGTTATTGATTTCCCCTCTAATTGTAAAGTAATGTTAACGAAAATTTAAACAAAAAGGCAATTAATTTGAAAACAAAAACTTTAATAAGGTATAGGATGAGGAAATTAAAAATTTCAGGGAGATACAAAGATGGCTATTGGTGCTAAAGATAGAATTGATCAAATGTTGGTCAAAAAATACGCAGGTTTAAAAGTTGACAACGCTGTAGTGCAAGCTTCAATGATTGACCCAGCTAAAATGCTAGATGCGATGAATGATTATGCTCAAGTGCATATGAGCGCGCTAAATCTACAACAGCAACTCAAAACAACTTGTATCAAAGCGATGGCGATGAATATTCAATACAGAAAATCAAAACCACTCACACCCAAAAGCGCTGCTGTATGATATAATGATTGAATGAACAATCAAAAACAAAAAATTATTCTGGCTTCGGGTTCTCCAAGAAGGGCGGAGCTACTAAATAGGATAGGACTAGAGTTTCAAATTGTAAACTCAAAATTTAAGGAAGATAAATTAGATAAATTTTCAAATGAAAATATAAAAAAGAATTCATTGGGAAAGGCATTAGATGTAGCTAAATCATTAGATTATAGCGCGATTGTCATCGGTGCTGACACCACTGTAATCCTCGGTAATGTGTGTTTAAACAAGCCTCGTAATTTTAAAGAGGCTTTTTTTATGCTTAAAAATCTATCAAATAAAAGCCATCAAGTAGTAACGGCAATCTCTCTAGTAGAGAGCATTACGCTTAAATCGATGAGCAAGACTGTAGTGAGTGAGGTCTTTTTTAGAGATTTAAGTGATATTGAAATTGAAGAATATATAAAAACTGGTTCACCTATGGATAAAGCTGGTGCGTATGGAATTCAAGATTTTGTGGATGAAAATACTTCTAAAAACCCACCTGAAGGTAGTTTTATTTCAAAAATCGAGGGTGATTATTGTAATATTATGGGAATTTCAACAGATGCGCTTTTAGATATGCTGTCTTCCTTTTAATCCTTTACAACAAAGTGAATGTGTAGTTTAATTGACTTATAGGTACAAGTCAAAGAGTTATTATGATAGAAATTTTAAAAACAAAAGATAATAACGAACTTATGGAATTGAGTATATCAGAGGCACAGTGTGGCTCTTGGTTTAACTTGATCGATCCTACGTATGAAGAAATTCAAAAAGTTTCTCTTGTACTAAATCTTGATGAGAGCTTCCTTAGAAACTCTCTAGACGTGGATGAGCGCTCAAGGATTGAATATGAAGATGGGCATTTGCTTATAATCACAAATATTCCACTGATGGAAGATGAAAGCACTTTTGACACGCTGCCGCTAGGTATAATTTTCACCCCTACAAGCTTTATTACAGTTTGCTCTAAAGAAAATCGCATCATAAGTAGCTTCAATAAAGAAACTTCAAGATTTTTTGACACAAATAATAAGGCACGATTTTTACTAAATATCTTATTTAGATCTACAAAATACTATCTAAGATATCTAAACTTTATCAATAAACAAACAGAATTAATTGAATCTGACCTTAGAAAAACAATGAAAAATAAGGCATTGTTTCAACTTTTTGAATCTCAGAAGTCTCTTGTATATTTTACAACAGCCCTTAAAGATAACTATATCGTGCTTCAAAAAATTCTTAGACTTTCAAAATCTGATTCTATTCCATTTTTAAAGTTGTCTGAAGATGATATCGATTTACTTGAAGATGTAATCATTGAGAACAAGCAGGCAATTGAGATGGTTGAAATGCATAGAAACATCTTGGAGAATATGATGGATGCTTTTGCTTCAATTATTTCAAATAACTTGAATATGGTGATGAAATTTTTAACTTCAATTACAATCATCTTAGCTATTCCTACTATGTTTGCAAGTTTTTGGGGGATGAATGTTAATATGCCATTTGCAAACCACGAGTTTGGTTTTGTTATAGTAATCATAATCTCTATAATTGCCGCTATGGGTGCCGCTTTCCTTTTCGCCAAAAAAGGTATGTTTTAGTCTAAATTTGCGATACCATTTGCTACAACATAGGCACTTGACCAGCAGTTTTGTAGATTAAACCCGCCGCATAATCCATCTATATCCATTAATTCTCCACAAAAGAAATATTTTGGATTTATTTTTGACTGACAATTTTTGTCGATTTCTTTTAAATCTACTCCGCCTGATGTTACAACTTCACCCTTGCCATCTGTAGAAATTATTTCAAACTTTAAGCTTGTCATTTCTTCAATTTCACTTTTTTTAATATTGCCACATTGAGCATCATAATTTTTCATAATCGCCTGAGCGAGCGACTTTGGGATGAATTTTGAAACGATATTTCCAAAAGATTTTTTTGGATTTTCTTTTACTTCACAAAATAGTTCTTCAAAATCAATTATATCAAGCACCACGTAGTATGGAAAATTCTCTCTTGCCCTAAGAGATGAAATTGTATAAATAAGAGGGCCTGTAATACCTTCTTTTGTGAACATTATGTCCCCTTGTTTGGTTTTAACGCTCACGCCTTGAGGGTATTTTATTCCATTATTTTTAATTTTTAAACCACAAAGCGCTGGTTTTGGTTCAATAATATTGTGACCAATTTGTTTAGCCAGCTCATATCCACCTTTAGAGCCTGTTGAAAGAACTATATAGTCGTATGATTTAAGAGAATTTATATCAAAAATGTCTCTATAGATAAAAGTGCCTTTAAATTTCTCAAGCATTTTTTTTCTCATATCGCTCGCACTATTTGATTCAGGGAAAAAGCGCATATCTTCTTGCATGTATGTTTTTATGCCGATTTTTTCAAAAAAATCAAGGCTGTCATATACAAAGTGTTTAGAAAAAATTGAATATAAAAACTTTTCTCCCCTTGGGTAGTTTTTTGCAAATTCCTTAATATCATCTCCATAATGAGCCAAATTGCACCTGCCATTACCTGTTACAAGGAGCGTTTTAAGGGGCGAATTTTTTTCAAAGATATCTATTTTAAAATCACCCAACTCTTGAAGATGTAGCGCACAGTACAATCCAGCAGGCCCAGCACCCACTATGGCGATTTTTTTCATTTATTCTTGCTCGCTCATTACTGTGCCGTATAAAAACACATCTTCTGGATTTTCAAGCTCGGCGTGCAGTTCTTCAATAGGCTTATTAATTACAGGGTGAATTAAGTCCATATTTACTTCAAGCAGTGGCACAAGCACAAACGCTCTTTTGTGTGCATGCATATGTGGTATGTTTAAAATTTCATTACTAAATATCAAATCATCATAAAATAAAATGTCGATATCAATCAGGCGCTCGCCCCATTTTGTGTCTTTTTTTCTTATTCTTCCAATTTGCGCCTCTGTGTCTTGGCACACTCTTAAAAGTTCAATTGGTGAAAATGCAGTTTCAATTGCAACAGCGGCGTTTACAAACCACCCTTGATTTTTATTGCCCCAAGGTTCAGTTTCATAAAAAGATGAACTTTTAAGAATTTTAATTTCTTCATAATTAGATAGCACTCTAACCGCTTGTTGGATGTTAGAGAGTCTGTCTCCTAAATTTGAACCTAGTGATAAATAAGCTTTTGACATATATTTGCAATCCTTATTTAACATTTTATTATTCTTTTGCTATAATAGCAATAGGATAATTTTAATAGAGGATATTATGGGTAAAAATCAATCAACAGGAGTTTATATAATTGTAGGTATTATAGCTTTATTGCTTGCGGTAGTTGCCTTTGCTGGGCCTAGCACAACAAGCGCTGATTTATCATACAGTGAGTTTGTTAAGAAAGTTAAAAACAATGAAATTGCTAGTGTGCAAATTGCCGGAACTACAATTGCTGCTATTCCGCATGATGCTATTGTTAAACCACAGGGTGAAACGCAAGATGGTCAAAAGCAAACTCCATCAACAAGCATGATTGCATTGTCTCATATGAATGCGCCTGCAACTTTTCAATATAAAGTCCAAATTCCTCAAAATGACGATACTATTATGCCTTTATTAAATAAACACGGTGTAGACATTAGCGTTAAAAAGCCACAAGAAGGCTCGTTTATGGGCACTCTTGGTTCATTCCTTGTGCCATTGTTCTTCATTGGTTTAATTATCTTCCTTTTAAGAGGTATCCAACAAGGCGGATCTTCAGCTATGAATTTTGGAAAATCTCGCGCAAAATTGATGCAAGAAAGCAAGGTTAAAATTACTTTTTCTGATGTTGCTGGTATTGATGAAGAAAAGCAAGAGCTTGAAGAAATTGTTGATTTCTTAAAAAATGGCGAAAAATATATTAAATTAGGCGCTAAAATCCCAAAAGGCGTGCTTTTAGTTGGCGTACCAGGAACAGGTAAAACCTTAATGGCAAAAGCGGTAGCTGGTGAAGCTGGTGTTCCGTTTTTCTCAATCTCTGGTTCAGACTTTGTTGAAATGTTCGTTGGTGTAGGTGCTTCTCGTGTAAGAGATTTATTTGAGCAAGCAAAAAAACACCAACCTTGTATTATATTTATTGATGAAATTGATGCCGTTGGACGTCAGCGTGGAGCTGGTATGGGCGGTGGACACGACGAGCGTGAACAAACGCTTAACCAACTATTAGTTGAGATGGATGGTTTTGACGAAAATACGAATATCATCATACTAGCTGCTACAAACAGACCTGATATTTTAGACAATGCACTTTTAAGACCAGGCAGATTTGATAGACAAATTATAATCAATCGCCCTGATATCTTGGGAAGAGAGCAAATCCTTAGTGTGCATGCTCAAAATAAGCCTATTTCATCAAATGTTGATTTAAAGGTGTTAGCAAAGCGTACTCCAGGGTTTACTGGTGCCGATTTGCAGAATTTACTAAACGAAGCGGCACTTTTAAGTGCTAGATATGATAAGTCTGAAATTTCTATGGATCATATAGAACAAGCCATTGATAAAGTGATGGCGGGCCCAGAAAAGAAATCTAGAATTATTTCTGATGAAGAAAAAGAAAATACAGCATACCATGAAGTAGGGCACGCGCTACTTGCAAGCTTGCTTGAAGACTGCGACCCATTGCATAAGGTTTCAATAATCCCTCGTGGTATGGCACTTGGTATTACAACAGTGTTGCCAGAGAAGGATCATTTGACTCTTAAAAAATCTCAAATCCTAGATAGGATTACTATGATTTTAGGTGGTAGAGTGGCTGAAGAATTAATTTATGGGGCGCAATCCATTACAACTGGTGCACAAAATGACCTAGAAAAAGTTTCAGCACTTGCAAGAAAAATGGTTATGGTTTATGGCATGAGTGAAAAAATGGGCAACCTTGCTTATGGCAAAAGCCAAGAACACGTGTTTATGGGGCGTGATTTTGGGCATTCTAGAGATTACTCTGATAAAATCGCTGCTGAAATTGATAATGAAGTAAAAGCAATTGTTGATAATCAGTACAATGAGGCAAAAAGAATATTATCAGAAAATGAAGATATGCTTAGAAAAATTTCAAAAGAATTACTTGAGCGAGAAACGCTTGATGACGTTGAATTTACTGAAATTATGAATAAAATTAAAGAGCAAAGAAACGCATAGAATATGAAAAATCTTGATGTCTTTGATGTTGATTTTTCATTAAATCCAAGTTCAAATTTACGATTTGGAATTGAAGTGCTCACTCATACTTATTCTAATTTTTCTCCTGTCCTTAAAAATTATTGGACAGAGGATGTAATTTCAAATCCTGTTGAGTGGTTTAAAATAGCACAAGAGAAGGCAATGGAAAATAGTTTAGACTTTATTTCTTTAAATCTATCTGGTGCTGAACCTGCTTGCATTGAAGATGCTAGCGAGTTGTTTGATTATTATAAAAGTATATTAACTAAAATTCAAAACGAGTTGAAAATGCCACTAGTCCTAAATTTGAGCTCAATTTCTTCTTTTGATGTGCAAATTTTAAATGCAATTTTTCCAATATTAAAAACGCCCGTTGTTATTTCTTCAATTGTCGCAAGTAACTACAAAGAAATAATTAAGATGTCTAAAAAATATGACATTGAACACAAATTTATTTTAAGAACTCCAATTGATATTAACCTTACTAAGGAATTAAATATTTTATCAATTGATGCGGGATTAAAGCCAGAGCAGATAATTATCGATCCTGATATGGGATGTGTGGGCTATGGACTCGATTATGGCTATAGTATAATCGAGAGAATATCGCTTGCCCGAGGTAATGATAAAATGCTTGATATGCCAATAATTGCTTTTGTTGGATGTGAATCATACAAGGCAAAGGAAACTAAAAGTGAAGATTTCACTGGCTCTTGGGGTGATTTAAATAATCGCGCCATTATGTGGGAAACGACAACTGGTTCCGCTTTAATAGCTTCTGGCGCCAATTTTATTGTTAATTACCATATGGAAGCTGCTGTTGCGCTTAAAAAAATGTATTGCGAGGCAAAATGTCAATCGGTGTAATGGATATCTTTAAACATCTTCCTGCCTCAAAAAAACTTGAAGGTTCAAATTGCAAAGCTTGCGGGTACGCTACTTGTATGGCATTTGCGCTAAAGTTATCGAAAAAAGAATGCAAATATGACATCTGCCCTGTTTTTCCAGATGATCTAAAAGAAAAAATTGACTATTCAAACAAGGTTCAACAGCAAACAGTTATGCTTGATTCTATAAAAATCGGCGGAGAAACTGTTTTATACAGACACGAAAAAACATTTAATAACCCAACAACTCTTGCAATTAAACTTGAATATGACGATAATAATTTTCAAGAGAAATTTGAAAATATTTTAAATTATGAAATCGAGTGCGTTGGAAAAAGCTATAAAGTGGACGCTGTTTATTCAAATTCCATTAACGATGAGGATAAAAAAAGGTTAGAACAAGTTGGCATAAGTGTTTTTAGTGATGATTTTTTAAACAAATTGCACGAGGTTAAATATACTTGTCTAAATGACACGCTTGAAGAATTAACCTTTGTGAGAAAAAAAGCCATCATAGATAGAGATGAAAATTACTCTAAACCCACATTTATTAAGCTTTTGGGATCTGATTTTATTAATTTAAATGTAGTAGCGAGTGCGATTTTATGCAAATATTCAAATATGATTATTTTTGAAGAATTTTCAAAGGAGCTAATGTCTTCATTAATAACTTTAAGAATGAATATCTTTACTGACCCACAAAAGCCACTGCAGGTCGAATCTAAGGTGTATGAGTTTAATTCACCTGATGAGAATGCCAATGTGTTTTTGACAACAAACTTTGCCTTGAGCTTTTTTGCGGTGGCTAATGAATTGTCTTCTATGCAAAATGGGTCTTATCTTGTTATCACGCCAAGTGATGGAATGAGCGTGCTTACAGCTTGGTCGGCGCAAAAAATTACAGCTGAAATCGCCTCAAGAGTCGTAAGTGCTAGTGATACTCTTGATAAAGTGAAAAAAAGAAGAATAATTATCCCAGGACTTTTATGTGATTTAAAAGAAGAGCTTGAGCAAGCCCTTGTAGATTGGGAGATTGTCGTGGGTACAAATGAGGCTTATAAATTGCCAGAGTTTGTTAAAAATCTTAATTCTTAGATTTTTTTAATTCCTTGTAATTAGATTTAATGTGCTCATAATTCTCATTTAGCTTATCTTCAATTTGCTTTCTTATGCTCTCAATAGTTTCATCATTGGCATCTTGTGGCACATAAATTGGGTCACTGTAATATGTTACAAGTGGTGCGCCAAAAAGCGGGAATCTGAATTCATCCCAAGAATTAAACTTTAAAAACCCTTTTGATTTGCAGTAATAGCTCATAGTTACAATTGGAACACCTGTGATTTTTGCAATTTCAACAATCCCTTTTTTGACAATCCTTTTTGGTCCCCTTGGGCCATCAACGGTTATTGCCCCACAATTTCCTTCTTTTAATTTATTTATTAATTCAAGCGATGCCTTTGCTCCACCCTTACTTTTCGAGCCTCGTACTGTCTTTATGCCAACTCGTTCTGTGGCACCAGCGATTATATCGCCATCTTTTGAGCGACTAATCATAACATATGTCTGCTCTCTTTTATCAAAAGAATACAAGCCGCATTGATGCGCGTGCCAAAGTGCCAGAATACATTGTCCCTCAGGCATATTGTGATTTTTTGCTTTATAAGTCCAGCTTCTCATTACAAAAAGAGCTTTTACGACATTGCATAAAAGATTGTGTGTATTATTGTTGTATAAATTAAAAAGTGTCACCTATTTTCTCCTTAAATCGCTTGATAGCTTGTGGGCAAAAAGCCCCTCTTGTTCTGCTATCATAGAGGCTAATTTTGAAAGCTCCATTGAATATTCTTTTGAAATTTTTTGGTATGTTTGAATTTTTACAAAATCCATAACACTTAAACCGCCCGTGTATTTTGCGCATTTGTTTGTTGGAAGTACGTGGTTTGTGCCGCTACAATAATCGCCAAACACTTCAGCGCAATTTTCGCCAATAAATAATGAACCATAATGTATAAATTTATCTACATATTTTTCGCAATCTTCAAAAATAAGCTCTAAATGCTCTGGCGCCCTTTTGTTTGAAATTTCAATCGCATCTTCAATGTCATCTACCACAACAGCGTAAGATTTTTCAAACGATATTTTTGCTGTGTCTGCTGTTTTTAGGGTTTCAAGATGCACCCTAGCACATTCAATAACTTTTTTTGCAAACTCTTCACTTTTGCAAATCAAATATCCTCTAGCATCTAAATCGTGTTCGCATTGAGCAAGGATATCAGCACTTATTTTATTAGGACAAGCGGAGTCATCCGCTACCACAAGTACTTCTGATGGGCCAGCTATAAAATCAATTGAACATTGCCCATACACATATTTTTTTGCATAAGTTACATATTTATTCCCTGGGCCAACAATTTTATCAACAGGCTTAATACTTTGCGTACCATAGGCGAATGCGCTTATTGCTTGTGCTCCACCGATTTTATATATTGAAGTTGCACCACTTAGAACGGCTGATACTATTGTTACAGGTGAAATTCTTGGCGATGCCACAATAATTTCTTTAACGCCCGCCACAACAGCTGGAGTGCAAGTCATAATAGCTGATGATAGTAGTGGATAATTCCCGCTTGGCACATAACAAAGCACTCTATCAAGTGGCACAATTTTGTGCCCTAATTGTGAGTTGTTGTATTCTAAATCAAGTGGTTTCAGGCAATCAAATTGAGCTTTTGCGAATTTTTTCACATTTTCAATGCATTTTTTAATGCCCTCTTGAATATTTTCTGGCACAATTTTAAAGGCTTCATCAATTTCTTGTTGGCTGACTAAAAAGTCATTGCTATTTTTAAAATTGCCATCTTTAAATTTGTTTGAATAGCTAATTAAAGCCTCATCGCCATTGTTTTTCACATCTTCAATTATTTCTTTGGCACTTATGAGTTCATCAAGTTCTATTTTTTGATAAAATTCGTGATTATCATTTAAATCTTTTGCGCTAATTATTTTCATTATTTTGCCCTTGAAGAAAGATTGTTTATAATGTCTTGCGGTTCAACATCATTTTTTGCCATAAATACAAGCAGGTGGTAGATTAAATCCGCTGCTTCCCAAGCAAGCCCGTCGCCTTGCTCAAAGTTTACACTTTCAAAAGCTTCTTCCATAATTTTGCGCTTTAGATAAAAATCATTTTTGAAAAGCTTTGTTGTGTATGAATTTTCAGGCATTTCTTTTTTTCTATCAAGAATTAAATTATAAAGCTCTTTTGTGCAGAAGTCTTTGTCCTCAAAACAGCTGAATCTATCTAAATGACAAGCATTTCCCTTTTGTCTTACGCTAAATAGTATTGAATCTTTGTCACAGTCAAATCTGGCTGCTAGTAATTCTTGTGTGTTGCCCGATGTTAAACCTTTTGTCCAAAGCTCGTTTCTTGAACGGCTAAAATATGTAGCTAGTCCATCATTCAGCGATTTTCTTAACGATTCCTCATTTGAATATGCCATCATAACAACTTGTTTTGTATCGACATCTTGAACTATTGTTGGAATTAAATTGTCGCACTTTTTAAAATCCATAATCGCGCAAAACGCGTCTGTTAAATCGATTTTTCCTGTATAA
>CAYJMX010000002.1:0-10530 GCA_964371485.1 uncultured Gammaproteobacteria bacterium
CAATTAATTTTATAATAGCTTCATTCATTTGTTTTGTAATTGGGCAAAGACAATCTTTTGACGCCACAAACCAAGACACAATAACATCACCATTGTCATCAACTTCTTCAATAATGTCCTCAAGCGCCCACTCGATAAACTCCTGTTTTGTCATCCCTTCTGGAATGCCCGTTTTATATTCGTGCTTACCAGATCGAATACCATAAATTGTATTTTTAGACTTTAAACCAAAGCTACCAGCTAGTTCACAAGTTAAATCATTGTCCACTAATAAAATTGAAGAGTCTGGAAAATATTCCTTTAGAAGTTCGCAAAAAGCACGGGTTAAAGTTGTTTTGCCCGATCCGCCTTTTCCTAATAGTGCTAAAGTTTGAGTCATAATGTTTCCTTATACTTTTCTTTTAACAAATTTGAAAAATCCTTTAATAGCGATAATGCTTTAATAGCACTTGTGTCATCTAATATCGCGCAACCACAGCTTGGAGTTAAAAATGTGTGGTTTAAAAGTTCTTTTTTATCTATGCCCTTTTGAACAAAAATTTCAACAGCTTCTTCAAATTTTTCTTCTAATCCTTTTAAATCAATTGCTTTTAAACAAGCTTTATCTAAAGTGGGGACAATTCCAAATGCGAGCATGCCACCTTTTTGAAAGAAGTTTTTAATTTCATTTGGATATTTTGCAATACTTGTTGCATACAAAAACGCATCGAAATTTACTATATCGATATTTGAATCAAAAGCAATTCTCCAATCCGCACTACCACAACAATGTACACCAGTCAGTGCGCCAAATTTCTTTAAATCATCTGATATTAGTTTCAACATTGAAACAACATCAGGATTTTCAACCGACAAATAAGCAACAGAGCCTACTTGAGAAATTGAAGGTTCATCCATAAAAATAATCGCCTTAGCATTAGGGCTTACTTTTTTAAATTCTTTTACTTGCCACAATGCCTTTAAAGAAAGGGTTTTAAGGCAAATTTCGCGAAGTAATTCGTTATAATACACAGCCTTGCCTGTTTCATCACAAACAGAAGTTGTAAAGGTGAAAGGCCCTGTGATTGAACCTTTTATGTAATCTGGAGATTTATCTTTTAATTCTTGAGTAAATTTATCTATTACACTAGAATTAGGATTTGAAATAGCATATTTATCAAGTATTTGCTCACAATCAAGCAAATCGTTTGAAGTGATAACATTTTCATAATCAAAATATAGATTTTCTAGTTCAATAAAAAATTCTTCATCTTCTTGAGTAAGAAAATATTTATCGCCCTCAAGCTTTAAGCCGATAAGGCCTTGAGTGTATTGAAAAATCATATCTTCTTCACGTTTAAAATGTGGAAGTTGCGCCCAAAAAGGAATTGAGCAGAAATCATTAAAAACAATTTTTAAAGATTTTTCAACAGCATCTGGATTTTTAAAAGGCAATGAACCAATTGCAGTATAATTTAATTTTAACTTCTCCATATTGTTTATTTTATAATAAAATTAAAATAAGTAAAACAATGTAAAGGGCGCAAAAACCGTGCAAGACTATAAAAATATACTTCTTATAAACTTTGGTGGAATAGGTGATGAAATTTTATTTTTACCTGTAATTGATGGGATAAAAAACAAATTTAAAGACGCAAAAATTACTCTAGCCCTTGAACCAAGAAGTTCAAGCATAGTGCAACTTACAAAAAATATTGATGACACAATTAAAACAGACATTAAAGCAAGCGGAATTAAAAAATATTTTAACCTATTGAGTTTTATTTTAAGCGCGCGATTTAAAAAGTTTGATTTAATAATATCAAGCGGGAAATCGCCTGTTATAGCGATAATTATGAAATTAATTGGCGCAAAAAAAAGAATCGGATACAAAAGCAAAACCTCTTTTTTAAACACAGATTCAATTCTTTTAAATGAAAATCAATACGCTGGAAAAATGTATTATGATTTAGTACAAAACCTTGTAAATGAAGACTACAGCGACCCTAAAATTGATGTTGATAAAGATTATAAATTAGAAAATTCTTTAGTTGAAAATAATTTTATCGCCATTCACCCTGGTGTGTCTAAAATGTCTATTTTAAAGGGCATTTTTAAAACTCCAGATATAATTTTTTGGGACAATTTAATTTTAGAATTATTGAACAAAGGTAAAATAGTAGCGCTTTTTGGCACAAAAGATGATAGTGATTTAATTGATGAAATATTGAAAAATGAAAATATTTTAAATCATAAAAATTTCATTAACTACTATAATAAAACTAAAAATTTACTTGAACTAGCAAATATTTTCTCTCAATCAGAAGCAAATATAGTGGCTGATAGTGCGCCTTTGCATATAAGTGTTGGAGTGCACGCTAAAACATTTGCAATTTTTGGTCCAACAAATGAGCATAAGCTTATCCCTGTGAGTGATAAATTTATTGTTATTAAAAATCAAGATGTGCCTTGTCGCCCTTGTTTATGGCATAATCGAGCACAAAACTGTACACACTCACAATGCTTAAAAATTGATTATAAACAAATTACAGATATGATTTAGCGCTATTTTTTTAATGCGTCTCTTTTTTTGTATAAAATAGCGAAAAACACTATTATAACAAGCGTTGCTAGGATAATAATTAAATTTAAATGCTCAATAATTTTCTCGCCAAAAATCATCAACACTGTGCTTACTATAAAAAATCTTGCACCACGACCAATAAATGATGCTAGGAAAAACGCCCAAACATTCATATTTAAAATGCCAGAAGCGATTGTAAAAACTTTGTATGGAATTGGGGTAAAAGCCGCAAAAAACACAGCATGCACACCCCATTTATTATACATTTTTTCTACTTCATAAAACTTTTGAAGAGAATCTTTAAGTTTTCTTCTTTTTTCTAAACTTGCGATTTTCTCATCTTTATTTGTTCTGTTAAATGCCTGTAAAATCCAAATGAAAACTGGTCTTCCGCCAAATTTACCAATCAAATACCCCACAACTCCACCTAAAGCTGAAGCTATTGTGCAAATAAGCGCATAAAAAAGAGCTTTTTCAGGTTTTGCCAAATCAAGCGCTATAAGTAAAAAATCAGGAGGTGGTACAAGGAAAAAGCTTTCTATAAAAGAATTTAGCGCTAAACCATATGTACCTAAACTTGTAAAATATTCACTCATTCCAGAAAAAATCTGCATTTTATACCTTATCTTTCATAATTTCACCCATGGTACGAATTATTTTGCCATTTTGAATGGCAACCGCTTTAACAACAGCTGTGGTGCAAAGTGTACCTTCGTTTTTCAAATGAATTTCCTGAACAAAAGTGATGCTGTATGATGTTATTTCTTTAACTGTTGTAGTTAAAATTATCTCATTCATAAGTTTTGCGCTATATTTATATTTAATATCAAGCTCAACAACAGGAAAAACAATGTTTTTATCCATTTGATATTCTTCAATTTTAACGCCATATTGTTCTAAAAGTTCGACTCTGCCTTGCTCCATCCATCTTAAATAATTACCATGCCAGACAACCCCATAGGCGTCAGTATCGGCGTATTGAACCTTAAAATTTAATTTATTTTCTATCATTTTCATAAACAATAAAAGACGGTGGCTTTATAAGCACTCTTTTAATAAGTTTCCCGTTTTTATCGCTCCCACTAACTGTTATCGTTTTAATTTTATCATCGAATTCAACTAAAATTGCACCTTTTACATTCGCCTCAAAAACATAAGCGCCTGTTTTTTTATTATAAGGATTTTCATTAATTTTATTCAGCTCTTCAGCTACTGTTTTTGCTACATTTGAGGCAGATTCTTTTTTATTATTTTCAAAATAATCAAGTACTTTTGTGGTAAAAACTGTTGTGTTTTCTTTAATTATTTCTTCTTTTTTCTTATCGAAAATTTTTACCACATATGGAGTAAGGTAAAAACAAATCGCAATAGATAAAATTAGAATTAGTATATTTTCAATAGTAAATATTTTTTTCATTAATACCTCTTTTCAATAACTAAAAATGACTTTACTGCTCTTTGATTAGGCTCTTTGCCATTAGAGTTAATTTCAAAATCTTTATAGTTTAAAGAAGTTGAAGGTCCGCCATCAAATGACATTAGTTTATCAAAATTATATCTTTCTAAATCATCAATAGTTTCACTTAGTGTCACTGGGTTATATTGTGAGTAGATAATCACATACAATTTGTTCTTTTTCAATCCCACAAGGGTTCTAGCTCTTTTCTTTAAAACAGATGCGCTTTGAAAAATTGGCTCATTATTTTCCCCATACCTTACAAAGCCTTCTTCTTCAAGGTTTAAATCTGGCACAATCATTGGGCCCGCGCCAATTGAGTGTAAGATATTATATCCAAAAGGAACTCTTTCAAAGTGATTTACAATGTCGAATTTTAATCTTTTAGTGTATTGGTTCTTATAAATTCTTAATTCTGCTCTGTTTAAAACATTTTCCGCTCTTTTTTCTTGGTTTAATTTTTCAATCATTTCCATATTATCAAACGGGCTTGCAACACAATTTCCATCTATTGTAATGTATGACACTGATTTTTTATTGTTAAAATCAAAATATCCACCATTTACAACAAGGTCTAGTGCTTCATTTTCATTTTTTAAATCACGAGCAGTTTTAAAACCGTCTTCAACCATATATGGACGAATGTTTTTGCCCATTTTTTTGGTATCAACTGTAAAAATATGATAGCCGTGTTTTTTATTATAATCTTGCTCTATATATTCTTTTGCAATCGCTGTATTTGCAAATGTTACAAGCATAAGTGCCAATATAATTTTTTTCATTTATAAATCCTTTACTTTTTTAATTATTATAATTGAAACTGCAAAAGCCACAATTGGAAAAGCCGCCGCCAAAAACGGGAACAAGACAGCTTTTTGAGCAAGCAAGTCAAAAAATGGTAGTGTTATATAGTATCCAAAGATAAAACCGATTGCAACGGTGAAGCCTACAAGCCTTACTGTTCTAGGTGGAGAGAATCCAAGCAAACAGCCAATTATTGCAAACAGCACACAAGAAAGCGGATGCAGATATCTTTGATAATATTTTGCAAGCATAAAATTATGCTCATCAGTGTATTTTAATTTCTTTAAAAGCGCCACATAGTCTTTTAGTTGGGTATTTGTGTAAGACCTATCGCGTCTTGTCGCATTTTTCATTAATTGAAAAATCTCATCTGATTGGCCTTCTTCAAAAATTGGATAATCCCCAATTTGTTCAACATTTGTATATAGCCCCTTAGAATCTATTTGATACTCTTTAGCATCTTTTAAAAGCCACTTGTCATCAAGCTTTAGGGCATATGGAGCAAACACAATACTTTTATATGTTTGAGCATCGGCATATTGTTTTTCAGAGAAGCTCAATAAAATGATATTTTTAATCATTGATTTTGAAAAATTGGAAATTATAAGCGCTTGTTTCGCTTTTTCATTTTCATCTTTTGAAATATACACAAAATGCGTGTTCCAACCGCCAGATTCGCCTGCTTTCACTGAAGCATAAGGAATGAATTTATCATTTACAAAATAGCATAAAAAAGAAAGTATCACACCAAGAACCACAACAGGGGCCATTATTCTTGAAAAAGAAAGCCCAACACCCCTTAAAATTGTAAGTTCTGAGTTTTTTGATAAACTATCAAAAACAAATAATGAACCAAGCAATATGCCAACAGGGATTGCTTTTCCAAGAACTTTTGGCAATTCAAGTAAAAGCATTTCAATGGCTTTTGATACTGCAATATGCTCAGTTAAAAGTTTTTTAATTATTCTTACCATTGTTTCTGGCGCCAGCCAAACAATAACAAACAAAAATAGGCAAACAAGTGTCGCAGCAAGAACTTGCGAGAAAATATATTTATCTAAAATTGTTAATTTAAATTTATGCATCTTACAGTTTAAAGTCTTTTCCTAAATAAAATTCTTTTGCAACAGGGTCAACTGCCACATCTTCTGATTTTCCTGAAATTTTAATCTTTCCATCAAAAATTACATACGCTCTATCTGTAATAGACAGTGTTGCCTTCGGGTTATGGTCTGTAATAAGCACGCCTAGGCCTTTTTCTTTCGCTAACTTATGAATATTTTCTTTAATTTCACCAATAGCGATAGGGTCAATCCCAGTGAATGGCTCATCAAGCAGGATAAAGTGAGGAGTAGCAGCAAGTGCGCGAGCAATTTCAACCCTTCTTCTTTCACCGCCTGATAAAGATACAGCAGAAGCGTGGCGCAATTTTTTCACGCCGTACTCGTCTAGTAAATCTTCAAGCATTTGTTCCTTTTGCTCTTGATTAAGCGCATCGTTCATTTCTAAAACTAATTTTAAATTATCCTCAACAGACAATCTTCTAAAAATTGAAGTTTCTTGTGGAAGATAGCCAACACCAATTTTAGCTCTTTCGTTCATTGGTGTTTTTGTGATTTCAATAGACTCCTTGCCTTCTTCTTCAACGAAAATTTTGCCCTTATTTGCCTTAACAAGTCCTACAATCATATAAAAAGTAGTTGTTTTACCAGGACCAAGCAAGCCAACAACTTCGCCTTTATTAATGTTAAAAGAAACATCATTTACAACAGATCTATCACCATATATTTTAACCAAGTTATGTGCGCTTATTTTCATAGATTTTTCCAATTTTTATATATTGCATCATTATATAATAAAAACCATGATTATTGCTACATTTTAAGCAATTTTTTTTACCAAATTGTTTTTATTACTATAAGAGTAATTTTGAATTAAAAAACGAGGTATAATTTGGGCTTTATTAATTCCATAGGAAATGTTTTCACGCATAAAAAAGAACACCAAGAATGGGAAAAAGAAAAACGTGATGAACTCGCGCAAAGAAGAGCGTATGCTAATTTAAACCAACCTTCTAAAGACGAATTTGAAAAAAGCAAAAAAGAAGGAAAAGTAATCATTGATGTAATTAATTCAATGGATGCTCACTCTGAAGATGTTGCTGAAAACGTTGAAACAGCGCTTGCTGTACCTCAATCTTTAATCCCTGGTGCTGCAACATTTGGTTCTTTTGCTCTATCAGGCAGATTTATATTAATGCCTCAAATAACTAAACTTGAAGACGCAAAGAGCGAATTTTTTAATGCTAAATCCACTGAAATGGAAGGATTAATAGATAAAGTTAAAGATTACGCTCAGAAAAATAACATCGAAGATTATGAATTAAAATATTTTTCAAAAAATAGTTTTGAATCAAAAAATGTAATTGAAAAGCTTAAAAACCACGCTGAATTAGACGATGTGTATAAAAAAGGTAAAACTTTCCTTGAAGAATTTGCTAAAGATGCTAAATTTAAATCTGCAAAAGGAAAGATAATTTTTGGTGTTGTAGCACCGCTTGCTACTATTGCAACAAGCTTTGTGGCTTCAACTCTTTTAGCTACGAAATTACAAGTAAACTCTTCAAGAGTAGCTAGATGGCAATCAAGAGAAGACTTAAAAGATGCTAAGCACTTTGTTCAATTCACAGATGAACAAGTAGCTCAAGCAAAAGCAAACCTTGAAGGCAAAGAAATTGAAAAAGAAGAAAAAGAACACACTGGCATTATGTCAATGTTTCAAGGCAAAAAAGACGGCGAAAGAAAAGCTTCAATTATTGATGTTATAAAAGAAAATAATTAATATAAATAATGGAAAAAGAACGACTCCGATGATTCAAAATTGGTTACAAGAGAACTAAGCGCGCAAGAACTAGAACAAGCGCAAAAAGACCAAGAAGTTATTCAAAGGGTTGTAAAGGCCATTAACGATAGAGCCGAAGACTATTCTGAAAATATGGAAGTACTGGCTGATACTTTAATTATGGGCACGCCATTTTTAGGTGCCATTGTAGGTAAAATATTAGGCGTTGCAGTAAATAAATCTGGTGTTATGGATAAAACTTCAGATGCTGCAATTAAAAAGTTTGCTAAAAACCTAGATGAAGCAAAAGGTAACGAACTAACTGAAGTTTATTCAAAATTATCAAAATTAACATCAGCGGATCCAGAATTTAAAGGATTAAGCAAAAAATTCAGAAAAATCGTATTAGATGGTGCTTTTGAACAACTTTCTGGCAACTTTAGTGACAAAATTAAAGCCGGTAAAAAATTATTTACATATTTAGGTACAACAAAAGGTGGCAGAGGCAAAATAGTTGCTGCTATTGGTTCAGCTATAACAGGTACTGTTGGCCTTGTAATGGGTTTAAAATTACAAAAATCAGCAGCAAGAGCAGGAAGATATAGCGCAAAACAAGAACTAGAAAATAACCCAGATAGCTTTATTGGCTACAGCAATGAACAATTAAAAACTGTAGAAAATGTTAAAGCAGAAGAAAAGTCTATGGGTCAAAAATTTAAAGAATACATTAGCTTCGGCCCAAATGTTATAAAACAGTATATTGAGTATAAAAATTATACAAAAACTGAAATGCAAGAAGAAAAAGCGCTTAGAAAAGAGCTGATTAAATTAGATGTAACTGATGAACAGCTTCAAGACGCTAAAAACATGCAGGCAAAATTATTCAACACATTTGAAAAAGTAGATGATAAATCTCAAGAATATTCTGAATCTGTTGAAGCAGCGGCAGAACTTGCAAAACCAGTTGTTGCAGCAAGCGGTATCGCGGCACTTTTAGCACCACTGGCTGTAATTGGTATCAAAATTGCAACTGGAAAATTAAGCGCTGGGAAAGTAACAAGCAAAATAAGCGAATTTTTGTCTAAACATACTGACTTTTTAAAAGGCAAAACAATGACTAAATATACATCTGAAGTTCAAGACAAAATTCCTAATGTTGTAAAAGGATTTGATGAAAAATTGGTTGATGACTCTTCAAAAGCTGTGGCTCAAGTTATTGAAATGGCAAAAAATTCTGCACTAGATGAGGATACGCTTAAAACTGTACTTAAAAGTTCACTTGAAGGTCCAACTATTAGCGCTAAACAAGCACAAGACATTGCGGACTTTTTACCAATTGAAGAAATTACAAAAATGGCGAACAACCTTGATGATCCAAATGCGGTTAAAAATGTAGTTTCAAAATTGATGGGTGAAAATTCTCCTATTACAAAGGCTGTTTCTTCATTAATTGAAAAAGCAAAATCAGACCCTGATGAGCTTGCAAAATTTGTAAGAAACAACAAAATCACAAGCAAGTTGTTTAATGGCTTAAGTAATGATGAGATTTTAGATGTTGTTAAAAATCTTGAAAAAGTGGTTAAAAACCTTCCAAAAGAACAACTTGAAGAAATCATTTCAGTAGCGTTAAAGTCGTTCCTTGAAAACCCAGCAAAGTTTATGAGCGCTATGAAAAATGGCCAATTAAAAGAAATGTTTATAACTAAAGGCATTAAAAACGCGGCAATCATCGCGGGCGCTAGTTATACAACGCTAAATATATTAGGTATATTCGCTGTTGAATCATACATTGCAAGCTTACAAAAAAGAGCTTCAAGACTAGGTACAATGAAAGCACTAGAAGAACTTGAAGATCCAAGATACTATGCAAATGTTGAAGCGCAAAACCAAGCAACAGCTCAAGAAAATACAGCGGCTCAACCTGTAGTTAAAAATAAATATTTGAAATATTAGTCATCTTTATAGTAAAATACCTTTAAGAATTTGAATAAGGAGAAAATCTTATGGGTATTATGGATGGAAAAAAAGGTATAATTTTTGGTGTTTCTAATAAGCACGGTATAGCTAACGCTATTGCTGAACAAGTACACGCTGCTGGCGGCGAGATTGCTTTTACATACGCTAATGAAATTATGGAAAAAAGAGTTCGTCCAATCGCAGAATCAATGAACGCTAAAATTTGTCTTGAGTGCGATGTAACTAAAGAAGAAGATGTTAAAAAAGTATTTGCAGAATATGAAAAAGTATATGGAAAATTAGACTTTGTAATTCACGCTGTAGCATTTGCAAACCGTGAAGATTTAGAAGGAAACTTCTATGAAACTAGCCGTGATGGTTGGGATACAGCTATGCACATCAGCGCATATTCACTATTAACACTAACAAAATATGCTGCTCCATTAATGGAAAAATCTGGTGGCGGTTCAATCCTTGCTCTTACTTATCTTGGAGCTACAAAATCTATTGCTAACTACAACATCATGGGCGTTGCAAAAGCTGCTCTAGAATCTTCAGCAAGATTTATCGCTCTTGACCTTGGTAAACACAACATCAGATGTAACTGTTTATCTTCTGGTCCTGTTAAAACTCTTGCAGCATCGGGCGTTGGCGGATTTGGTAAAATCTTAAAATACAACGCACTAAAAGCTCCACTAAAAAGAAACGTATCTTTAGAAGATGTTGGTAAATCTGGTTTATACCTTGTTTCTGACCTTTCTTCTGGTGTATCTGGTGAAGTTCACTTCGTTGATTGCGGAGCAAACACAGTATTTGCCTCAGTTGATGAATTAGGAGCTATGGAATAGTTTTAAATTAAATTTAAAAAACAAAAAATACCGCTAACATAACGTTTGCGGTATTTTTTTGA
>CAYJMX010000002.1:10540-14798 GCA_964371485.1 uncultured Gammaproteobacteria bacterium
CAAACTCAGCGTAAGTTTCAGCTGCAAGAGCCATACTAGCGCTATCGTCTAATTCAGGTAATTCAGACTTCAAAACTGCATGGATGCCTTCAACATCCTTTTCAAATTTCGTCATTGAAGCCTCAATGTCTGCTATTCTATCTTCTGATAGATATTTTGTAGGATCAACCTTTTCAGGTGATTTAATATTTGCTTTTGCCTGTGCTGACAACAAACTTAATGCTTGCATTAAGGTATCAGAACTTGGCACAACTTCTTCTGTTTGCTGAGGTGAAACTTGGGCATCTTGTGCCTTTTTTTCTTCAGCTTCTTTTTTCTCAAATTGCTGTTTTGTGTAAACGTTATTTAAATTAACGCCGTGGATGTTGTTCATACTCATAAGAATTACTCCTTTTATTGTTCTTGTTATCTTTCCTTATACTAATTATTTCGGCTAGATTTTAATGAACTTTATGCATGAATCAACTTTTGTTTACATTAATTTACAATTGAAGTTAAAACTAAGTTCTATCAGGCAATTCAAAGTAATAGTAATACTCGTTTGGAATAACCATATCACCTGTTAATAAGATAAACATAGTGTCATCTGTTTCAAAATCATATTTAACCATTGGAGTTAATTTATCAGAATAGTGTCTTAATTTTTCACCATTTTTTAAGCTACGAGCAAAGCTATAGAAACCTTCTTTAACTGGACGATGCTTGTTCCAAGTTTTTGTTGTAACTACATTTCTCATATCAGTTACATAAAACACCCCAGCCATCGCGTTACTTATGCCATTTGGCATTGTGAATCTTTTAAACACAAGCTTTGTTCTATGCTTTTTTTTTCTAAAATAGCTTAGCTGTTCTTTTTCAACTAAAGCGCTAAACACAGTGCCTGCTGGATATAAAAAAGTCCCTTCAACACTATAAACATCATTTGGGGCGCTAAATAATACTTCATCACCCACGTTTAGATTTTGAGTTTCTAGTTTTTGTTGAGGATTTGCAAGAATGACATTTCCCGCCATGATATTAATTTTAGTATTATAAACTTCAACAACATTAACCTCTGTGTTGTTTACTAAATTCAAAGTATTTTTTGCAACAAGCTCTGTGATTTTCTTCTTTTCAGTTTTTTTATACTTATCATCAATTAGGTTATATTGTTTTTCAATAACCATATATAAATAAGCTGCTTCAGCTCTTGTAAGATAATCCATAGGTCTTAACACTCTAACATCTGGATAGTTTACATAAAGCCCGTTTACAACGTTTTTCACATAAGGGTAAATTGCCCATTTTGGAATATCTTGTTTATCGCTAAAATTGTCAAGCACGCCCATATCACCATAAAAACCTTTTGTAATGTTTGCAATAACAGCGTTTGCCTCTACTCTTAAAATATTATTTGTCGGTTTAAAAGTATAATCTGGATACCCTTTAATTAATTTTAATTGTTCAGATTTAAAAATGCTGTCTTTTAAATTTGTTTCATTATTAACATCAGAAAATGCTGTGTCTTCTTTAGGATCAATATTTGCACCCTGAATTACTTTTAATAAACCATCTACAAATTCAGCTCTTGATATGAATTCTTCTGGTAAAAAAGTGTTCTCGCCAGCTAATTTCATATATCCTTTAGATAATGAATTAATAATGGCTACAGCTGCGAAATGCCCCTGTTTTACATCCACAACTTCAAGTGCCTTTACGGTGTTAATGTTTAAAAATAACAGTAGTGGTAATATTAATTTAAATAATTTTTTCATAAAATATGTGCCCTTATAATTAGTTTTAATATGATTTTATAATAAAAAAGGTAACTTATACAAGGTATAAATGTATTAGAAAAGATAAAAATTTGTCACAAATTTAAAAGATTGCGACTGTAAAACATTATCTTTAAAAGTAGCACCTGCACCTATAAAAAAGTCACTGTTTTTAAGAAATTTTGGGGAATAATTTAACCCAAGATACGGTTCATAATATTCCATTTTTTGCCCAGAGAATTTATTTTTAAGAGAAATTGCAGCTCTATTTCCTAGCTGTAATTTCGGAGTTATAAACGCACCAGTTGAGGCCCCAGAAACTGTTGCCACATTGCTTCCTACATCATAAATAGCATCCATACCGCTTGTTAAACTAAAAGCTTGATGTTTAAAAGTAGCACCAATTTCTTGATAGAACTTTTTAGCCGTTGTTGTAGAACTGTTATATTGAACAGACCTTGTTGAAATATTAAAAACATCGTTCCCGATTTTTAAATCTTCTGCTGGTTTTTTTTCTAAGGTATCTTTAAAAGTTTCAAACTCTTTTGTTTGATTTACTTTATATTGATGAAAAAAGCCAGAATCCATGACAATGTCTTCTTGTTCTTCATAGATTTCATACATTGGAGCAATTATTTCTTCTGTGTAATCTTGCTCTTCTTCAGTATCATCAACTTCAAAAACAAATTGTTGCACACTTGTGTCTTGTTGCTCTTCACCTAAATTCGTGGCTTGTGCCACACATACATTTGCAACAAGTAAAAGTAGTAATATGCTTAACAAAAATACTCTTTTGGGCATACTACTATTTTAACGCAAGCGAGAATATTTTTGAAGAGATTGGGAACAAAAATACTTCACTTGGAGTCTAAATATTTATATAAACTAATTTGTTATTGACTAACGTCCAAAAGAGTTGATATATTTTTCACTTAAATTTTTCAAATAAGATTTTTTAAATTCTGGATTTGATACATTCTCAACAATTGTTGGGACAACGATTAAGAATAGATGTACAATACCTGCGAAAAATACTAAACCTAGTGCTTCAAACATAACTTACCTATACTTTCTAAAACATTTTTCTTTCCTATAATCACTTTTTTCGACATTTTTTAATAACAACTTTAGTTTTTGAAATCAGATTGTAATATAAATTAACATTAAGGATTTATGAGAATGGATAAGACTGACAATATTAAAAGACTCTTAATTAACATGCATTGTTCCCAATGTGGAGGTAATTATGAGGCACAAAATATTCAAATTATGAGAGAAGATGAGGGGTTGTTGGTGTTTCAAGTAAAATGCCATAGCTGTAAACGTGCCTTTGGTATGGCATTACTTGGAATGGACAGTGAAGAGCTTGAAAAATCACTTGATATAGGAGCAAAAACGGATAAGGCACCTATTAATTACGATGATGTAATTGATGCTCATAAGTTTTTTAACAATTTAGACGATTCTTGGGCAAAGCATTTGAAATCAGACTAAGTTAAAACGATCAGACAATTGAAAAAATTTAAAAAAATTAGTATAATTAACCTGTTATAAAAAAGAGGTAGAAAATTATGGATAAATACATTTGTCAGGTTTGCGCTTATGAGTACGACCCATCTGCTGGAGATCCTTCAAACGATGTGGCAGCAGGAACAGCATTTGACGCTGTACCAGCTGATTGGCTATGCCCTGTTTGTGGTGTAAGTAAAGACCAATTTGAAAAAGCATAACATTTTTAAAGGCCTTAGTGTATAATTCACTAGGGCTTTTATTTTAAACAGTCAATTAAGGATAAAGAAATGAAACTAATAACAAACAACATATTTTACACAGGTGTAAAAGATTCTGGTAGAAAATTATTTGATCAACTTATAGCGCTTGAAGAAGGCACAACATATAATTCTTATTTTATTCAAGGAAGCGAGAAAAACGCACTAGTTGATACATCATACTCAAAAACTATTGAAGAGTTTTTGACAAATTTAAATGGCGAAAATGGTAAGATCGATTATATAGTTCAAAACCACGCAGAGGGCGATCATTCTTGCGCTATTCAAAAAGTTTTAGAACTTAACCCTGAGGCGAAAATTGTTACTAACGCTAAATGCAAAGAGCTTTTAGTGGACCAATATGAATTCAGTGATGACAAATTCATTGTTATTCAAAATGAAGAAGAATTATCTCTTGGAGATAAAACATTAAAATTCTATCTAACTCCTTGGGTACATTGGCCAGACACTATGTTCACTCATATTATTGAAGATAATGTATTGTTCACTTGTGACTTTTTAGGAGCACACAAGGTCAATAACGAAAATGAAATTTACGCTAAGGAAGATGCGGATTATTTAAAAAGTGCAAAAAAATATTACGCTGAAATTATGATGCCTTTTAGACCTCATTGTCAAAAATATCTTCAGCTTATTGATGACTTAGCACCTGATATTATTTGCCCAAGCCACGGTGGAATCTATAAAAATCCAAGTTTTATTTTAAATGCTTAT
>CAYJMX010000002.1:14808-24386 GCA_964371485.1 uncultured Gammaproteobacteria bacterium
AATTGAAGCAAAGAAGTTTGACATAATTGAAGGACAAGTTTGCGATTATGCGGTTGAATTAATTGATAGCGCTACAGTTATATTTGGTGCTTCAATGGTTCTAGCTAATCCTCATCCATACGCATTTTTCGGGGCATATTTAACAAATGTTTTAAGGCCAAAATTAAAATTTATGTCTATTGTAGGCTCATACGGTTGGGGCGGAAATTTAATTGGCAAAATGGAAGAAGTAACAGCAAACTTGCCAGTTAAAAAGCTTGATTATGTGACTTTTAAAGGAAAAGCAAAACAAGATTCATTTGAAAAATTAGATGAACTTGCAAATCAAATTGCTAGCGCGCACAGCGAGATTGGTATAAGATAGTTTTATGATAAAACTAAACCTAAGTTCAAGCGAGATTATAGAACAAGCTGAACAAAATGTGGGCGAATACTTTAAAAAAATCGATAAAATAAGAGATTTTAATCAAGAAAAAGTTTTAAACGCGTTTTGTGAAAATCGTGTTGGAGAAGAGCATTTCTATACCGTAACAGGATACGGGCACGATGATATGGGTCGAGAAACCCTTGATAAGGTATTTGCTCAAGTGTTTTGCGCTCAAAGCGCTATTGTGCGCCCACATTTCGTATCTGGCACACATACTTTAGCTTGCGTGCTATTTGGACTTTTAAAAAGCGGAGATACGCTAGTATCAGTAGCTGGCGCGCCGTATGACACTATGCAAGAAGTTATTGGATACGATAAAAATGCAAAACATTCTAATAGCTCATTAAAAGCCCACGGCGTAAATTATTTTGAAATTCCTTTAATTGATGACACTTATGTTGATTTTGATGGAATAAAAAATACAATAAATGAAAAAACAAAAGTAGCTCTAATTCAGCGTTCTCGCGGATATAGCCTTAGACATTCAATTAAAATTGAAGACATTAAAAAAATTGTTCAAACGGTGAAAGAAAAAAATCCAAACTGTATTTGTTTTGTCGATAATTGTTATGGCGAATTTGTTGAAACTCAAGAGCCACTTGAAGTAGGGGCAGATATTATAGCAGGAAGCTTAATTAAAAACCCTGGTGGTGGAATAGTTGAAGCGGGCGGATACATAGCAGGAAAAGAAGACTTGGTTGAATTGTGTGCTCAAAGGCTTACAGCACCTGGAATAGGGTCGCACGGTGGAGCTATGTTTAATCAAACAAGAGTTATGCTTCAAGGACTTTTTATGGCGCCATCTGTAGTGGCTGACGCGCATAAAGGCGCAAGGCTTGCTTCAAGCGTGTTTGAAATGTCGGGTCTAAACACTCATCCAAAATCAAGCGAGGATAGAACAGATTTAATTCAAACAATAAAGTTTGAAAATAAAGAACACCAATCAATTTTTTGTAGAGCACTACAAAAATATTCACCTATAAATAGCTATTTAACACCAATTGAAGATGATGTCCCAGGATACAGTGACAAGGTTATTATGGCAGGTGGTACATTTATTGAAGGTTCCACTATAGAACTTTCAGCCGATGGCCCTATTCGCCCACCATATGCCGTGTACATTCAAGGCGGATTAAACTATTCGCATGTAAAAGTGGCACTTAAAGGGATTTTAAAAGAGCTTTATGAAAAGCTATAAGCCTCTTTTTTGGCTAATTTTAAATCGTTAATTGTTAAATCTCGATTTGAATCTTTATCCCAAGAATGAAACCTTAAAAGGTATGATGGGTGAAAAATTGGGATAAATTTTATACCATCTTTTTCAAAAATTTGTCCACGAGATTTTGAAATTTTTAAACTTTTATCTAAAAAAGATTCTAGAGATGTTGAGCCACAAAGCAGAATTACCTTTGGTTTTACAAAATCAATTTGCGCCTTTAAATATTTTTCACAAGATTTTTTCTCTTCTTTAGTTGGCTTTCTGTTCTGTGGTGGTCTGCATTTAAGGGTATTTATAATGTATAAATCTTTTTGTCTATCAACTTTTGCTCTTATAAGAATTTCATCCAACAATTTTCCCGCGCGTCCTACAAAAGGCAAACCGGTTTTATCCTCATTCTCTCCTGGGGCTTCACCGATTAAAATAATTTTAGCGCTACTTGAGCCGTCAGAAAAAACAACATTGTTGCGTGTTTTGTGTAAATCACATGCGCAACAATGTTGAACTTCTTTTTTAATTTTATCAAGCATTAATTCTTATATTCTTTTTCAAAACCAAATAAAGAACTTACAGAAATATCATCGTGGATTCTTGAAATTGCTTCACCTAAAAGTGGTGCGATAGATAATTGTGTAATTTTTGGTGGAATATATTCATTTTTAAGTGGAATTGTATTTGTAACAATAACCTCTTTAATAGGAGCCTCATCAAGTCTTTGAAGTGCAGGGCCAGAGAAAACTGGGTGAGCCGCACAAACATAAACTTCTTTAGCGCCTTCTTTAATTAATAGTTTCGCCGCTTCACAAATAGTTCCAGCAGTGTCTACAATGTCATCAATTAAGATACAGCATTTACCTTTAACATCCCCTATAACGTGCGTTGCAATAGCTTCATTGTGCTTGTCACGACGCTTGTCGATAATCGCCAGTGGGCAACCAAGGTTTTTAGCAAATACTCTTGTTCTTTGCACCCCACCAGTATCTGGTGAAACTGCCATTAAATCATCTTCAGGGATATTTAAAGTTTTAATATAATCAACTAAAACAGGCGTTGAATAGATATGATCAACTAGGATATTAAAGAAGCCTTGAATTTGTCCTGTGTGTAAATCCATTGCAAGAACTCGATTAGCACCCGCTGTAGTAAGGATATCAGCCACAAGTTTAGCTGCAATAGCTTCACGACCAGAAGTTTTTCTATCTTGTCTAGCATAACCATAATATGGAATTACAGCTGTAATTTTCTTGGCACTTGCACGCTTAAAAGCATCAATTATAATTAATAGTTCCATTAAATTTTCATTAACAGGGTTGCAAACTGGTTGTACAATGAAAACATCGTCACCACGAACAGAGTCTTCAACTTGTACGTAAATCTCGCCATCAGAGAAATTTTTAATAATCATAGGTTCAACTGTTGTACCAAGATAATTTGCAATTTCTTCTGCTAACACAGGATGCGAACGGCCTGTAAAAATTTTAATGTCATGGGTTGGGATAATACTTTGCTTTGGTTCTCTTACTGTTTCAAGTTCGAGTGTCATTGTTTTTGCTCCTTTTGTTTTAATGTCCAATCTTTAATACTTTTTTGTGGGCTTCTGCTCATAGCTAAAGAATTTTCTTCAACATTTTTTGTAATGACGCTACCCGCTGCTATAAATGCGTTTTCACCCAATTCAACAGGCGCAACTAAAACGGAGTTTGAGCCTATTGATACACCATCTTTTAAAGTCGATGTGTTTTTTTCTTTTGTAATAGAATTATAATTTGCAAAAATTGTGCCCGCACCAATGTTTATGTTTGAGCCTAAAGTGGCATCACCCACATAAGACAGGTGTGAGATACTTGTGTTGTTTTGAATTTGTGCGTTTTTAAGTTCAACAAAATTGCCGATTTTACAATTATCCCCAATTGTTACTTTTCCTCTTAAATGCGCACATGGTCCGATTTTGCAGTTTTTCCCAATTGTATTTTCACCCTGAATATAAGTATTTGGGAAAATTATAGTGTCTGATTCTATATCTGTTTCTGGCGATATCATTGTAGATTTTGTATCGACAATGTTCACACCTTTTTGCATTAATTTTCTTAAATGATTTAAATTCATAATTGAAGTCGCTTCTTCAAGCTGTTCCATAGAATTTATCCCTAAAATTTCATAATTATTTTCAATTACATATCCACAAACTTTTTTGTTTTTCTCTTGTCCCCAAGAAATGATATCTGTTAAATAATATTCACCCTGAGAGTTGTTGTTTTTAAAATCTTGAAAAGAATTTTTGATTTCTTGCCAATTAAAGCAATACACACCAGCATTCACTTCATTGATTGTTTTTTGCTCATCAGTTGCATCTTTTTGTTCAACAATAGAAACTACTTCATTTTTTTCATTTCTAATTATTCTCCCATATCCAAAAGGGTTGTCTAATTTAGCGCTCATTACTGTAATAGCGGCACATTCACGCTTATGATAATCTACAATATTTTTTAAAGTTTCACCAGATAATAATGGAGTGTCCCCACAAAGTAGCAAGATGTTCCCACAAAAATCATCAAGTAAAGGAATAGCCTGAGCCAAGGCGTGTGCTGTGCCAAGTTGTTCAGCTTGAAGGGCAGTTTTAACATTTTTAAAAGAAGATAAATAATCTTCAACCATATCCGCCTGATGTCCAACAATAACAATAGATTCAATGTCATTATTTACAGAAGCTACTGATTTTAAAACCCACTTTAAAAGAGTGTTAGAAAAAATTTCAGCTAAAACTTTTGGTTTCTCGGATTTCATCCTTGAACCTTTGCCAGCGGCGAGAATAACTGCTTTTAAATCAGACATTTTTTGCTCTTAATCATTCTTTTGGACAAATAAATCTTCTCATGAAAATTTTGATATTTAAAGAAAAAGTTTTTATTTTTTATACATTTTTTTACAAAGAGCAAATTAGATGTATAATAAATTTATTAAATCGGGAGAAAAAAATGAAATCTAACAACATTAAAGAAGGTCTAGCACACGCACCACACAGGGCATTATTATACGCTGGTGGTTTATCAGATAAAAATATTAAAAAACCATTTATAGGTATTGCTAGCTCCTTTACTGACCTTGTTCCAGGACACATAGGAATGAGAGATTTAGAGCGCCAAATTGAAAAAGGGATACACTCAAACGGCGGACAAGCGTACATTTTTGGAACTCCTGCCATTTGTGATGGTATCGCTATGGGACACAGTGGCATGAGATATTCTCTTCCTTCTCGTGATTTAATCGCTGATTGTGTTGAATCAGTTGCAAGTGCTCATCAGCTTGATGGGCTTGTGTTACTTACAAATTGTGACAAAATTACCCCTGGGATGCTTATTTCAGCTCTTAGATTAAACATTCCCTGCATTGTTGTAACAGCAGGACCATCACTTGAGGGTGATTGCAAAGGTGAAAAACTTACATTTATAAGAGGCTCATCTGAGGCTGTTGGCAAATTCAGAAAAGGGGACATTACAGAGCAGAAATTATATGAAATGGAACACTGCGCATGCCCTACTATTGGCGCATGTCAAGGATTATACACAGCAAACACCCTTGCTTGTTTAACTGAAGTTATGGGAATGAGTCTAGAGGGTTGCGCTACAGCAAGTGCCGTTAGTTCAAAGAAAAGAAGAATCGCCTTTGACTCTGGTTTTGAAGTCGTTGATTTAGTAAGAAATAATATTTTGCCAAGAGATATAGTAACAAAAGATTCGCTTACAAACGCCATTATTGTTGATTTAGCCCTTGGTGGTTCAACAAATTCTATCTTGCATTTGCTTGCTATAGCAAATAGTGCTGATATTAAATTATCGCTTGATGATTTTGAAGAATTGAGCCACAGAGTGCCTCAAATTATAAAACTAGACCCGTCTTCTACTCTTACAATGACAGATTTAGACAACGCAGGGGGCATATCTGGCGTATTTAAGACTATGTATAAAAATATTGCAAATTTTAAAAACACCAAAAACCTTGTGGGAAGAAGCGTTGAAACAATAGCAAATGAAGCTTGGGTAAATAATGAAGTTATAAAACCTGTTGATGCGCCAATTTCAAAAACCGCAGGGCTTGCTGTGTTAAAAGGAAACCTAGCACCATTAGGGGCTGTTGTAAAAACTTCAGGGGTGGATGCTTCTGTGTTTGAATTTGAAGGCACAGCAAGAATATATGAGTGCGAAGAGGACGCCATGAAAGGGATTGAAACAGATGAAGTAGTAGCGGGCGATGTGGTCGTAATTAGAAATGAAGGACCAAAGGGTGGCCCTGGGATGAGAGAAATGCTTGCGCCGACTTCACTTTTAGTTGGAAAAGGCCTAGGGGCAAGTGTCGCGCTTATTACTGATGGTAGATTTTCTGGTGGAACTCGTGGCTTATGTGTAGGTCATATTTGCCCTGAAGCGTGCGAGGGCGGACTTATTGGTTTAATTAAAAATGGCGATAAAATAAAAATTGATATTAATAAACGCGAAATCAATCTACTTGTTCAAGAAAATGAAATATCGCAAAGAGCAAAAGAATACACGCCTGTTAAAAAAGACATCCCAAGAGGATATTTAACAAAATACTCAAAAGTAGTAGAGGGCGCAAACCTTGGAGCTATTTGCGGGTAATTATATAATATCTAATTTATAAAAATCTTCAACACTAAATCTCATAAAACCTTCAACATAATTAAGGTTAAGGTTTAGCGCGCGGAAATTATTCAAACCCAAGATTGCTCTTGCAATTCTCTCTCCCTCAGTTGGAGATTTTGCATAGCTTTCTAATATTTTAGATTTTGTAGTGGCGATTGATGTTATATCGCAATAATAGTCAATGTATGGAATAGGGGTTGTTGTTTCATACATTAAAATTTCAATCTTTTTTTTGTGTTCTTTTGTTTTTAAAATATTTTTTAAATGAGATAAAAGCGCTTTAGAGTCCTCATCAAGTTCAAAAGGATTTGGTACAAAAATATAATCCATTTCAGAGATGTCTATTTTTGATATTTTTTTATACTCATTTTTTAAATTATTTTGCACGATATCAAAAAGCTTATACCCTTTTACTCTTAAAGTGTTCATTGTTCTTTCAAACAGCTCATTTTTCTTATCATCGCTTGATTTTGTAAGAGATAACACCTCGAAATTCTTTGGAGACTTTGCAATTAAGCCACCTAATGCCATAGATTCTACGCCAATACAAGGAGATAGCACAAGACACTTTGTTTCAAACTTCATTTTAAAAGAAACAGGGTTTGGTTGCGCGTTATTTAAAAGTTGAAAAATAAACTTGTTATTCTTCAACTTTTGTTTCGCTATAAAATCTATAATAATTTGTTTATCTACCATAGTTTTTCTATTTATATTGCTTAGCTACAACCAGAGTATCCGCAATTTAAGCAGATGAAGCAACCTTCAGCCATTTCAATAGAGTTTGAACATTCTGGACAAACAACTTTTTTAACTTCGCCTGTGATTTCTTCTTGAGCTTTTAATTCAGCCTCTTGAGCCATTTGTGCTTGTTTTTCTTCTTTTGATACAACTTTATCAACAACCATTGGCTGTGACCATCTTGAGTTGTTTCTATACACTGTAAGACCTTTTAAATTAGCGTCATAACCGTGCATATAAGAATTTGCAACGTCTTCAACAGTTGCGTGCTCTTCAAAGTTAATAGTTTTTGATACAGCATTATCAGTGTGCAATTGGAAAGCCGCTTGCATATTGATATGAGATGCTGGAGTAACATCATGTGCTGTTGCAAAGATTTCTCTTACTTTATCGCTAACACCTTGAATATGCGCTATAGAACCAGTTTTAGCAATTTCTTCCATTAACTCCTCAGAATAGAAACCGTTGTCTTTAGCATATTGCTCAAAGTATGGGTTAATTTCAAGCATAATTGTTCCATCCATGATGTTTCTTTTGAACACAAGACCGAATAATGGCTCGATACCACCAGATGAACCAGCTATCATTGAAATTGTACCAGTTGGAGCGATACAAGTTGTTGTAGCGTTTCTGATACCACTTTTTGCAATTCTTGAATCAAGTTCTTTCCACATTTCATCAATAATCACGCCTGCTGATTTACCTTGATATTTATTAGATAAATATGTGCCAGAAGCGTAAACACTTTCGTTAAATCCTTTGAATGCGCCTCTTTTTTCAGATAATTCAATACTTTGTACTTTTGAATGGTAATCAATAAATTCCATTACTTTACCAGCTAACTCACAACCTTCTTTTGAGTTGTATGAAATGCCTAATTTCATAAGCATATCAGCCCAACCCATTACGCCTAGGCCGATTTTTCTGATGTTTTGAACCATTTCAGAAATCTGCGGTAGTGGGTAGTTATTAACAACAATTACGTTATCTAAGAAGTGAATTGCTTTTTTAGAAACATATGCAAGTTTTGTCCAGTCAACGTCTAATCCGCCTGCTGGGTTTTCTTTTAACATTTTTGATAAGTTAATAGAACCTAAGTTACAAGCTTCATAAGGTAAAAGTGGAACCTCTCCACATGGGTTTGTAGATTCAATCTCGCCTAATGCTGGAGTTGGGTTGTCTTTGTTTACTTTGTCAATAAACACAACACCTGGTTCACCAGATGCCCATGCACCTTTAACAATTAATTCAAAAATTTCTTTAGCATTAACTTTTTGAACAACTTGTTTTGTATTAGGGTGGATTAGTTCAAAATCTGTATTATTTTTAACAGCATCCATGAATTTATCAGTGATAGCTATTGAAATATTAAAGTTGTTTAATTTTGATAAATCTTCTTTTGCGTGGATAAAATCAAGAATATCTGGGTGATCAATTCTTAAAATACCCATATTCGCTCCACGTCTTGTTCCGCCTTGTTTTACAGCTTCAGTTGCAGCGTTGAATACTTCCATAAAAGAAACAGGACCAGAAGAAACACCCATTGTAGAGTGGACAACGTCGTTTCTAGGTCTTAATCTAGAGAAAGAAAAACCAGTACCGCCACCAGATTTGTGAATTAAAGCAGTGTTTTTTATTGTTTCAAAAATGCCCTCTAGACTATCTTCGATTGGAAGAACAAAACAAGCGCTTAATTGACCAAGCTCACGACCAGCATTCATTAATGTTGGAGAGTTTGGCATAAAGTCGCCAGATGTAATCATTTCATAAAAATCTTTTGTTAAATTTGTCGCTTCATCTTCTGATGCGCCAAATGTTAAATCAGCATCAGCAATTGTTTTTGAAACTCTTAAGAATAACTCTTGAGGTGTTTCTGTCACTGTGCCATCTGTATCTCTTTTAAGGTATCTTTTTTCTAAAACTTTAATTGCATTTTCCGATAAAGGTAATGCGATTTGATTAACATGTTCTTTCGTAAAACTCACAAATATTCTCCCAACTAAATAGTATTTTATTTAATTATATATTAAAACTTTTTTTTGTTTCATGCCATTTTGTAACGATTTGTAATTCTGTTTAATAAGCCTATTATTTTTCAATTTCAAGCTTATAAAAAAATAATACTAGCCAGTTTTATTATCAATCAATACAATGAAATTTGGATAGAGAGAAACAAACAATAAAAAATGAACCCGATAAATTTCTTAGCGCAAAAATACTACAAAGTAGCTTACGACACTTTTTTCTATATTGAGGACACACAAAAGGCCCTTGAATGTGTAAATTTGTCACTAAACTATGAACCACATAATCTAAAAGCTCTTAAATTAAAAGGAAAAATTCTTTTACTTAAAGGAGAGTACAAAGAAGCGCTTAAAATTTATGAAACACTAAATAAAACTCTTAAAATAGAAGACTTTGAAGTGCTCTCTAGGCTTGCATTTTGCTATGAACAATTAAATGAAAATGAAAAAGCTTTAGAATTTTGTCAAAAAAGCGCACAGGTTGTGGAGTTAAATGAATCAGAAAAAATGAG
>CAYJMX010000003.1:0-23125 GCA_964371485.1 uncultured Gammaproteobacteria bacterium
ATTTAAACATTTTAGAACAAATTGGAAAAGACAATATTTTCTATCACGAAGATGAAGCCATTGAACATGCCAAGAAAATGCTTTCATCTCAAAGTGCGAAACTGAAGCGCTGGCTAAAAAGATTCTTTTAAATATCCTCTTGGGGAATAAAAATTTTAAAAAAATAAATTAACCTTTCATAAGACAAAATGAAAGGAAAAATATGACTAATAGATTAGAATTTTATAAATGCGATATGTGCAAAATGATTATACAAGTGGTGCTTGAAGGTGAAGGCACGCTTGTATGTTGCAATGAAGAAATGAAACTTTTAACTCCATCCACCCATGATTTAGGTGAAGAAAAGCACGTGCCAGTTTTATACGAAGGCGAAGATGACGAGAAAACGGTGAAAATTGGCGCTCAAGCGCATCCAATGACAAAAGAGCACTATATACAATTCATTGAAGTCACTTCAAAAGATGGCGTGTGGGTGAAAAGAAAGTACTTAACACCAGAGGATGAAGCGATGATGAAATTTAGATGTCATTGCGAAGATGGAATTGATGCTGTTGAATTCTGCAATATTCACGGACTTTGGGCTACTAAATTTTAAAGGGGTAAATAATGGATAAAAAAATGAATGAACTGCTTAATAGACAGTTAAATGGTGAATTTTACAGCGCGTATTACTATCTTGCGATGTCGACATATTTTAGCGATATTTCAATGGATGGATTTTCAAAATATATGCAAACTCAGGCAAAAGAAGAACTATATCATGCTCAAAAAGTTTATGATTATATGAATCTTAGAAATGAAGAGATTAGATACCATAAAATAGAAGCTCCTGATACTTCTTGGGTGAACACTCTTGATGTAATAAAAAGCGCCGAGAGCCACGAAAAGCTTATTTCTAATCAGATCACAGAGGCGTATGAGTACGCAAAAGAAATAAAAGATTACCCTAGTGTGAATTTTTTAAACTGGTTTATTGATGAACAAGTTGAAGAGGAGTCCAAATTTAGACAGCTCAAAGAGAAGATTAAAAGCTTTGAAGGAAGCAGTTGCACGCTTGAACATATAAATATAGAGCTTAAAAAAGCAGAACCTGAACAGCTTTAAACATCAATTTTCTTACAAAATTTAGATATAGAACACGCTTCGCACTTTGGGTTTCTTGGTTTACATACATTTTGCCCATGGGTTACAAGCAAAGTGTTTATATCTATCCAATATTTTTTAGGCAAAATCTCCCTGAGGGCAAATTCAGTGTCATCAGGGGTTTTTGTTTTTACATAGCCAAGACGGTTGCAAATTCTATGCACATGGACATCCACACAAATTGCAGGCACTTGAAACCCCTTTGTCATAACAAGGTTTGCAGTTTTTCTGCCTACGCCATTAAATTTCACAAGTTCTTCTATGGTATCTGGTGTCTTCCCGTCATATTTTTCTACAATTTCTTTAGATAGTTCAATAATTTGTTGAGCTTTATTTTTATAAAAACCAACGGGATAAATTGCCTTTTGTAAGTCCTCAAGTTCTACTTTTTGCATATCAAAAGGGTTATCAGCAAGCTCTAGCATTCGCATAGCGCAAGGATAAGTAGTGATGTCATTTGTTCTAAGACTTAAAATACAGCAAATTAAAACCAAATACGGATCGGCGACATTTTCCATAAACTTTACAAACTCAGTTTGCACAGCAGAGCCTGAATCAATGTCATTATGAAGATTTTGAACTACTTGTTTAATATCCATTTGTTTAACTTGCATATAATAATAATTGTGATTATAATACAAAAAAAGAGAGGTAATTATTATGAGCAATGCTAAAGATATAAACGATGCAACATTTGAACAGGAGGTTTTACAAGCTGAAACTTTAACACTTGTAGACTTTTGGGCACCATGGTGTGGACCTTGCAGAAAATTAAGCCCAATTATTGATGAAATCGCATCTGAGTACGAGGGCAAATTGAAAGTTGTTAAAGTTAACACAGATGAAAATTTAAAAACAGCAAAAGAATACCAAATTAGTGGCCTTCCAAGCTTGTTATTGTTTAAAAATGGTGAAGCAAAAGAGGTTATGGTTGGTTTAATGCCAAAGTCTACAATTGTTTCAAACATTGAAAAACTAGTTTAAGATAAAATTAAAATTAAAAATCCCGACACAAATTCGTGTTGGGTTTTTTTATGCTAAAAATTATTAACAAATGTAAAGCTTTTTAAAGAAAGTAGCGCGTTTTGCCGATATTTAGCTTGAAGGAAAGATGATATGTCGGTAAATAATACAACAAGCAATCCATTTGACCCGCTTTTGATTAATTCAACAGGGGAAACTGTGGCACCAGAAACTGTCGGTGATGACACAACAGTATTAAGTGCTGATGAAACAGCAGAAGTTACAGCTACAACTAATGAAGACGAGTTAATGGTGCTTGAAGAAGAAGGGCAGCAATCAGACATCGCAAAAGAGTATGAAGCTCAACTTCAACTTTTTCAACAAGAATTAAATATCTTGGTGGCTCAATCTCAAGCCATAATGACAAAATTTGGCTTACCTGACGCTGACATTATGGAATTAACCATACAAATGGGCGATATAAATAGGGCAAAAAGAGATGTACAAGCAGGCATCACACAATTAAGAGCAGGCATGTTAAAGGCTCAATTTAGTCAACACGAAATAGAAAACCTTGAAAGACAAATTGGTGAAATTAGCGCCTCAGCGGCATCAATGTCAATACCGCAAGGAACAGGAACAACAAACACGTCATTTGATTCATATAACGCGCAAGCTGGTCAAAGCCTAGCAGCCCATGGTGCAAGTGTTGCAGCTTCAACGGGTACTACTGGCTGGTGTTTAAAAGGTGTAAATAACGCATTAGAAAGGCAATACGGCGATAGGCTTAATTATGCTGGAGCGTATCAATCCCTTGGGGAAATGAGAAGTGAAACTGGGCTTGGCCAATATTTTGAAGAAGTAAATGTGCCAAGAGAAGATCTGGCATCACTTCCAGCAGGCGCTATTGTGATTTGGGATAACAACTATGATGACAATGGTAATCTAGTTGGTGGGTCAAACGTTAGTAGTGCAGGTAAAGAATGGGGTCACATCTCTATCGCTGATGGACAAGGTAATGAATTAAGCGATCACAGAAACTCGCAAATGGTGAATAGGGACGCAGATTTTTATGTATTCATACCAGTTGCGTAATATTTACAAATAAAAAGGGAAAATACAGTGCCAAACATAGGAACTTCTACTACAAATCCATTTTTAGATCCAACTAAGACAAACTCATCAGAGTCTGTTGCAGCTTCAAGCACGACAGAAGAGACAAGCACGCTTGCTTTAAGTGAAACAGAAGAAATATCAGCAACAACCAATGAAGATGATTTAATGGTGCTTGAAGAAGAAGATGAAAAATCAGACATAATAAAACAATATGAAGCTCAAATTTTAGCTTTTGAGCAAGAATTAAATATTTTAGTAGCACAATCGCAAACTATAATGACAAAATTCAGCTTGCCAGATTCTGATTTATTAGAATTAACAATGCAATTAAGCAGTGTTAATGGCGCCAAAAGAGATGTGCAAGCAGGCATTACACAGCTAAAAGCAGGCATGATAAAGGCGCAACTTGGCCAATATGAAATCGCAGAACTTGAAAGACAGATTGGTGAAATTTCAAATGGCGCAGGCGCAGCACTTGCACTGATGCCAGATTTTGACCTTGGTGAAGCTGACACCGTGGGTGAGAATACAGCATTACTAGGTTTATCTTTTGTAGGTAACGTCAACAGTGACGCTGAAGGTAACAGGCTATTTTCACCAAACGGAAATACTCAACACTGGTGTGCTGATTTTGTAACGTATATAACTAAAGCCTCATATGAGCAAATGGGAGAACCCGTGCCAGAAGGCTTTGGCTCATCGGCTGTAAGATTTTTAAGAAGCTGGGCTCAGGGTAATGGCAGATTTATTCAAACAGCAGGTACGGCAAACAAAGCTGAAACAATTGCTACACAAATCTCCCCTGGTGATATCATCATTCAAGAAGAAAACGGTTCAAGTCACACAGGTATTGTTGTAAAAGTTTACCCTGATGGAAGTTTTGACACAGTTGAGGGCAACACATCGGATGCAGTTAAAACAAGGCACTATGATGCTAATTGCAACAGACTAACAGGCTTTATTGATATGACTTAGTCATATCAAGCAATTCAGATGCTACTTCAAAATCTGCAACTGTTGAGTCTTTTATCTCATCAAGAGTGAAAGCAGGGTTGATTTCAGTTAACAACAGCCCATTTTCAACCGTTTTAAAAACACAACGCTCAGTTACAATTAAATCCACTTCTTTGTACGCCGTTAGTGGAAGCGTGCATTTTTTAAGAATTTTAGGATTGCCTCTTGATGTGTGCTCCATAGCCACAATAACTCTTTGAGCACCTACTACTAAATCCATAGCACCACCCATGCCTGGAACTAATTTCCCTGGAATAATCCAGCTAGCTAAAGACCCTTCTTCATCTACTTCAAGTGCACCTAAAACTGTTGCATTAATATGAGCGCCTCTCATCATTGTAAAAGCCATTTGTGCATCAAAAAAAGCTCCACCTTCAACAAGTTCAACAGGTTGTCCACCAGCGTTTATTATCATTCCCTTAGTTTCTTCAAGAGAAGTTCCTTTGCCAGTTCCTAAAATTCCACTTTCAGCGTGAAATAAAATTTTCGCCTCAGGGCTGACATAATTTGCAACAGCAGTCGGAAGACCTATTCCAAGAGTTACCACATCGCCTTTATTAAATTCACGAGCTACTCTTTTTGAAACTACTTCTTTAATCTCATCTTTTGAAAGTCTTTGACTTATATCTATATCTATTGTGCTCATTTGTTTTCCCTAACTACAATATAATCAACAAAAATGCTTGGAATAATAATGTCATTAGGGTCAATTGTATCAACTAATTCATCAACCTCAACAATGACAGTTTTTCCAGCTGTTGCCATAACAGTGTTTAAATTTCTCGTTGTGCCGTGGTATGAAACATTGCCGTGCTTATCAGCCTTTGTTCCATAAATAAGAGCTACATCAGCGCCAAGTGCTGTTTCAAGCAAATATTTTTTACCATCAACTTCTAATGTTTGCTTGCCCTCGGCAATTATCGTACCCACACCAGTTGGAGTCAGCACGCCACCTAGGCCTGTACCTTTTGAGCGAATTCTTTCAACAAGAGTACCAATTGGAACAAATTCAACTTCAATCTCTTTTTCATTCATTTGCCTTTGGGTTTCAGGGTTTGTACCAATGTGTGACACAATCAGCTTTTTTGCCTTTTTATGTACAATTAATTTGCCCTTATCTGAATCCGGAAATGAAGTGTCGTTCATAATAAGTGTTAAATCATTTGGCGCATTTTCAACCATTTCATCAATTAATTCATTTGGTGCACCACAGCGCAAAAAACCACCAACCATAACAGTCGAACCTGTTTTAATGTGCTCTATAGCCTGTTTTTTATTAATAATTTTATCCATAATGATTTATATTATCACAATTAAATAAACACACAAATTGTTAACACAAAATTGTAAAGCTTTTTGTCACAAAGTGCTTATTTTTGTACAATTATAAAAAAGGAGAGTTTATTTTATGAAATTTGCAACAGAATATCTTTGGTTTAATACAAAAGAGCAAAGAGAATATATTAATATAACAAATCAAGTTCAAGAAATAGTTTCTAATAGCAAGATACAAGAAGGCATGGTCCTAGTAAGCGCTATGCACATTACAGCTGGTGTTTATGTTAATGATGCCGAATCTGGGATAATATCTGACATTGACACTTGGCTTGAAAAACTTGCTCCTTTTGATATTAATTACAAGCATCATCACACAGGTGAAACCAATGGAGATTCACACCTAAAGAGCCTTTTAATAGGCCATGAGGTCATTGTACCAATTACAAAAGGACAATTGGACTTTGGAACTTGGCAACAAATTTATTATGCAGAATTTGATGGACAAAGAAGAAAAAGAGTAATTGTGAAAGTGATGGGAGAATAACTGTGGAATGTAGAGTAGAGAAAAATAAGGAAATGTGTTCTTGCTCATATCCTTGCCCCAAGCGTGGTTATTGTTGCTTGTGTGTTGAACATCACAGAAAAAACGGTGAAATTCCAGGGTGTTTTTTTACAAAAGAGGGCGAAAAAACCTACAACAGAAGTGCTTCAAACTTTTGCAAAACGAGCAATATATAAAAGGTAATTTTTATGCTAGCATGGGCTTTGTACAAAATGTAAGAAACACTTGAATGTTAAAAACCCTATCTATAATCGCATTGGCAATATATTTTATAGTTATTATGCTAGTTGTAAATAAAGGAAAAAAAACATCCAACACTTTGGATTTCTTTTTTGCAAAAAGATCTCTTCCCTTTTGGGCACTGTCACTCACATTTGTGGCCTCTTGGTGGGGTGCAAGCTCTGCTATGCAAACAGTGGATTTAGCATATTCAGAGGGATTTGGAGCATTTTGGTACTTTGGCGCACCTGTTTTATTATCGTCATTTTTACTTTATTTGTTCTCTAAAAAAATCAGAAGCCTTGAAGGTTACACACAAGGGGAGCTGTTTTCAAAAAGATATGACAACAAAAGTGCGTTTTTATTATCGATTTTAATTTTAATATTTATGATATTCTCCGCCGCCTCTCAAGTTATTGGACTTGGGCTATTTTTAGGGGAATATTTAAACATAAGCTATGAACTAGCAGCGCTTATTGGAACAACAATTGTTATAATTTATTCAACAGCCTGCGGTTTTAGAGGTGTTGTAATTACAGATATAATACAGTTTTTCCTGCTTTTATTATCAACAGTGCTGATTTTATTTTTCTCCTACAAGTACGGAGTGATAGAAACTGGCACAAGCTTTATCAACATTTTAAACACGGATAATCAAGCGCAATCAATTAAAGATGGGTTTTTAAAATATTTCCCCTTTGTGTTTACTTTTGCCTTTTCTTGGGTAATTCAGGCAAATGTATGGCAAAGAATTAGCGCCACAAAAGATGAAAATGACGCCAGAAAAATGACATTAATGAGCTTTTTTATTTACATCCCCTTATATTTAATGGTGGTTCTAACGGGAATTTTTAGTACAAAAATCTTTAGCTCACTTCCACAAAACGGCATAGTGAGCGCTATTTCATTAAATTATATGCCTGAAATTTTTTCTGTCATAGTTTTTGTTGGAATATTAGCCGCTATAATGTCAACTATGGATTCACTCATTAATACTGGTGCTATGACAGTAGTTATGGATATTTTGCCAAAAAAGCTTGAAGAGAGTAAAAAACTTTTATACTCTAAAATTTCAACCATAGGAATAGGTGCTTTAGCGCTTATTGTAGGATTGGGCTTTAAATCAATTTTAAAAGTATGTTATTTCGCTTCTGACATCCTAACAACAGGCGCGCTTGTGCCACTTTGTTTTGCATTATTTTCAAAGTTTGGCTCTAAAAATGGAGCACTTGGGTCAATGTATTTCGCTCTATTATTTAGCCTATACAACTTATTAATCGATTTTGGCATAAGGCTGCCCGCTTTTTATAAACCGCAATCAGCTACTCAAGTAGTGTTTGGAATTTTGACATCACTTATTATATATATAACTTTAAGCAAACTTGAAAAAGTAAAGCAAGTAGAATAATATAATAAAATGATTGAATTATTGGCTCCAGCAAAAGATTTTAACCACGCAAAAACCGCAATTGACTTTGGGGCAGATGCGATATATATTGGCGCAAACGCCTTTGGTGCAAGAAAAGGCGCTTCAAACACGCTTGATGAGATTAAAAAAGTTGTTGATTATGCCCACAAATTTTATGTACGAGTGTATGTCACCATAAACACCATTTTATTTGATACAGAATTAAAGCAAGCACAAGATTTAATTTGGGAGCTACATAAGATTGATGTAGATGCGATAATTATTCAAGATTTTGCAATCCTTGAGATGGATTTACCAAAGATTGCCATTTTCGCAAGCACTCAATGTGATAATAGAGATAGTGACAAGGTCAAATTCCTTGAAGACATTGGTTTTTCAAGAGCAATATTAGCTCGAGAACTTTCAGTTAATGAAATTAAAGAAATCAAAAAGAATACAACAATTGACATTGAAACCTTCATCCACGGGGCACTTTGTGTGAGCTATTCTGGGCAGTGTTATATGAGCTCTTCAATTGGAAACAGAAGTGCAAACAGGGGCGAATGCGCGCAACCTTGTAGGAAAAAATATACATTAGTTGATAAAAATAATAAAATCATTGCAAAAGAAAAACATCTTTTAAGCTTGAAGGATTTCAGCGCAACAAGACACCTTGACGCATTAATAAACGCTGGTGTCAGCTCTTTTAAAATTGAGGGCAGATTAAAAGATGAGAATTATATTAAAAATGTTGTTGGGCATTATAGAAAATTAATCAAAAAGAAAACTTCATCAGGTGAAGTTGAATATAAAGGGGAGCCCAACATTGAAAAAGCTTTCAACAGAACGCTTTGCGATTATTTTCTTGATAAAAGAAAAGAGTGCTATAATTTTGATTCACCAAAATCTTATGGGCAATATTTGGGTAAAATTATAGATGTTAAAAAGAATTATTTTATTTTAAACGCTGATCTTCATCCTCAAGACGGACTTTTCTTTGGCGATTTTGGCGTACTTGTAAACAGTGTTGATGGCAATAAAATCTATCCAAATAAGATGAATAAAATTAAAAAAGGGATGGATGTATATAGAAATAAAAACACTGAAAAACTTGAAGCCACAAGAAAAATTAGAGCAGACATTGATTTTTATGATAAAAAAATTATTATAACAGATGAGGATAAAAACAAGGCAGAGTTAGAGTATGACTACGTTGAGCTTGCTCAAAATGAAGAAAAAATGCTTGATGGGATTTTAAAACAGCTTAGAAAATCGGGCGAGAGCGATTTTAAAATTGAAAGCGTCAGCGTTAAAACTAAAATTGTGCCATTTTTGCCAATCTCACAACTCAATACATTAAGAAGAGAATTGCTTGAAAAGCTAATGGAGCAAAGGCTTAAAAACTATAAAAAGCCAAAATGCAAAGAGATTAAATATGCAGAATTTAAGACAAAAAATAATGATTATAGATTAAATATTTCAAATGAAAAATCTAAAGAATTCTATGAAAAATGTGGCATTATCGCAAAAGAAATGGCGCCAGAAAAAACAAAAGATTACGCTAAAAAAGAGCTTATGCGAACAAAACACTGTTTGAAATACGCTTTTAATATGTGCAAAAGCAATGATGAATTATTTTTAGTTGATGAGAAAAATAAGAAATACCCTCTTGAATTTGACTGCAAAAATTGTCAAATGATAATCAAACACCCTTAGTGCTTTTGAGGATAAGCGCCGTGCTGCTGTTGAGCGTTTTGCCTAATTTTTGCCATTTCTTGTTCAATTTTTTGTTTAATTTGATCTTCAGTAAGCATATCCTCGGGCATAGCGCCATCGGGCATTTGAGGTTGATTTGGAATATTTGAACCATAATTATTCACAACAGGTTTTTGATTTTTTTTAAAAACGTCCTTAAATTGCAAATAAATAAGAAGAAACGTGTTTAATACAACGATTGTTATTATAAAAATTGCAACTTTTTTAGCCATAAAAACTCCTTTGAATAAAAATATAATAGCACAATTTAACTCTACAAAAAGCATGGGTTATAAATTATATTGTTTATGTTAAAATTTGAACAATAATAAAAGATATTGTGTAAAATGAGTGAGAAGAAAATAGAATTAAGTGAAAAAATAGCACCGCGCCAAAAGGTTGAAAACCCAAAGGTTTCAATTATTGTGCCTATTTATAACGTTGAAAAATATCTTGAAAAATGCCTTTTTACTCTAACTAATCAAACCCTTGAAGATATTGAAATCGTATGTGTAAATGACGGCTCAAAGGACAATTCAGCTAGCATTTTAGAAGAATTTTCAAACAAAGACAATAGAATTAAAGTCATAGAGCAAAAAAATGCAGGATTATCGGCGGCAAGAAACACTGGACTTAAGCACGCCATAGGCGATTACATCGGCTTTTTAGATTCTGATGACTGGGTAGATTTAAACTATTATGAAGCACTTTATAATGCCATAACAAAAAACAATTGCGATATCTCTATGGCAACAATAATAAGAAAAAGAGAGAACTCGCAAAAATATAGAGTGCATTATACAAAAGAAGAAATTTTTGAAGAGCTTGAAGACAAAATTAAATCAGCGGGCATTCCAAAATGTTGCTATGTCTGGAACAAGCTTTATAAAAAAGAATTTGTTTTAAATTCAAATTTTAAAGAAGGCGTACTTTTTGAAGATATGCTTTGGCTGCCTGAAATAATTAAAAATGCGGACAGAATATGCACCGTGCCTGATTGTAATCACTATTATAGGGTAAATCAAAACTCAATTGTGAAAACACTTCCAAGCATAAAAAAGCAGGATGATTTATACAATTCAAAAAAATATATAGTTCAATTTTTTAATGAAAATAACTTAAAATTAAGCGAAAAAGACAAAAATATCACAAAAAGGCAATATTTCTTTTTTAATATTCCAATTTTAAAAATTAAGGAATATTCCAACAATAAAAATAACAAAATACCCAGATTTAATAACTGACGAGGATTTAAAAATATGATTTTAATCACAGGAGCAGCAGGATACATTGGAAGCCATTGCGCTTTAACCCTTCTAGAAAAAGGAGAAGAGCTTGTAATTTTTGATAATTTGTCCACAGGCCACATTGAAACCATTGAAACCCTTAAAAAATATGGAAAACTGACATTCATTCAAGGTGATTTGACAAATCCATCTGAGATAACAAATGTTTTTAAAAATCACAAAATTGATTCTGTCATTCATTTTGCAGCGCTATCTCAAGTGGGCGAAAGCGTTATAAACCCTCAAAAATACTACACAAACAACGTTTGTGGCACAATCAACTTGCTTAATGCGATGATAGAAAATAATGTAGACAAAATTGTTTTCTCATCCACCGCTGCCACATACGGTGAACCCGTGTACAGCCCAATAGATGAAAAACACCCACAAAACCCAATTAATCCATATGGTCAAACAAAACTTATGATTGAAAAAGTTATGGATGATTATGATAAAGCGTATAATTTAAAATCAGTTAGACTAAGATATTTTAATGTCGCTGGCGCTGATATTCAATCAAGAGTGGGCGAATGGCACGAACCTGAAACACACTTGATTCCAAACATTTTAAAATCAACTTTTGGTGATTCAAAAACCTTTGAACTCTATGGCGAAAATTATGACACAAAAGACGGAACTTGCGTGAGAGATTATATGAATATAATAGATCTAGTAGATGCGCATGTTTTAGCACTTAATTATCTAAATAACAATGGCGATACGACGTTTTTCAACCTAGGCACAAATGACGGCAACACTGTAAAAGAAGTGTTTGGCGAGTGTGAAAAAGTGTTAAACAAAAAAATAGCCCTTGAAATTAAACCACCTAGAGAAGGTGACCCCGCTAGTCTTGTGGCGGATAATTCAAAGGCCAAAGAAATTCTAAATTGGACTCCAAAATACAGTCTTAATGATTCCATTCAATCAGCATACACTTGGGAAAAAAAGCTTCAAAGCGAGGTTTTAAATGCCTAAGGTTTCAATAATCATACCTGTTTACAACGTTGAAAAATATCTACAAAGATGCCTTGATAGCGTTGTAAATCAAACATTAAAAGATATTGAAATCATATGTGTTAACGATGGCTCAACTGATAATTCAGCTATTATTTTAGAAGAATTTTCAAAAAAAGATGAGAGAATTAAAATTGTTAATCAAAAAAATGGTGGTCTATCAAGAGCAAGAAACACAGGACTTGAGCATTCAAATGGAGATTATATTGGCTTTTTAGACTCTGATGATTGGATTGATTTAGATTATTATGAAAAACTGCATGATGCCGCAGAAAGAAACAATTGTGATATAGCTTTTGCAGATTTTATAAGAAAAAATGAAAAAAACCACAAAGTAAGACTGGGTCTTAAAAAAGAATACGTAAGCGCAAAATTAAACACTCGCAATTTATAAAATATCCTTGCGTATGGAATAAAATATACAAAAAAGAGCTCATTTTAAACAACAATTTAAGCTTTATAAGTGGCAGATTTTATGAGGACGGCATTTTTACAATTCAAGCGTTATACCACGCAAATAAAATCGTTAGCGTCCCAAACACTTATTGCTATTATTATATCAACCCAAGCTCGATTGTAAAATCAAAGAAAAATCAAAAAAAGATAGACGACAGGATGCTCACACAGCTAGAGATAATAAACTTTTTAACTTCAAAATTTGAAAGCTTTAAGCCAGAAGAGTTCACAACTCCAACATTCAAGATTTCCTTTTGGGGCTTAACTTTATTTGTAAAAAAAGAAGATCCATTCATTAAAAAATACCTTCTGTTTGGCTCAATTCCAATATTTAAAATATACAAATCAAAAGGCAACCGTACATATTTTGATTTTTTTGGGCACAAACTTGGGGTAAGAAATAACAGGTTTAGCAAAGCAGAAATAGCCCAAATTTCATCACAAATGCCAAAATTGCGCGAAAATTTGGGTTTCAAAAACGTAAAAAGTATTGATGAAACCATTGAAGAATTAATTAATTCAAATAAATCGATATCTAGATTTGGCGATGGAGAATTTAGCTTAATTTTTGGCGAAAGCATTGGTTATCAAACTTTTCATCCAAAGCTAAAACGCAAGATGAAAGAAATTTTGCGATACGAAAATCAAGACCTTATGGTTGCCATTCCAGACATCTGGGGCGGTGCCACGATGCAATTTTGGAAAAAATATGTCGCATACAACAAAGAGCTATTAGTGCCATTGCTTAAAAACTCTGTGCAGTATTATAGTAGTTTGGTTTCAAGGATAAACTCAAAAGACAGATTTGAAAAATTCAAAAAAATCTGGCAAGGAAAAGATATTGTTTTTGTCGAAGGCAAAGCCTCAAGGCTTGGAGTTGGAAACGACCTATTCTCTGGTGCTCGCTCAATCAAAAGAATACTTTGCCCAGCCAAAGACGCATTTGATAAATATGATGAAATATTTGAAGCGTGTAAAACCGTATCAAAAGACAAACTTTTTATACTCGCTCTTGGCCCAACGGCAACGGTTCTGGCGTATGATCTTGCTAAAGAAGGTTACAGAGCGCTTGATTTAGGGCACATCGATATTGAATATGAATGGTTTTTAATGGGGGCAACTAAAAAAGTTCCAATTAAAAATAAATATGTTAATGAAACCAAAAAAGGCAAAGTCATTACAGAGTTTAATGACGAAAAATATCTAAGCGAGATTTACAAAGACCTATCATAATAAATACAATTTTTGGACGACGCGAATCCCATGCCCACGCTTTATAATCAAATTGGAGGAATGGGAAAATGACAATTGGAATTTCGAGCATATCAAGCTCATATGATGAATTAAGCAGTCTATATTCACTTGGCAAAACTCAAAACACAGAAGAATTTGCAAGTACTATTGGCACTCAAACAGATGCTATTGATATGACAACAGAGGCGGATGCCGCACAAGAAGAAGCTGTTGACGCTTTTGCAGAAGATGAAGAAGAGGCGGATTATACACAAAAACTTGACACTATTGAGGAGTACTTCACAAAGCTTGGTTTAAACCTTGATGATTCTACGACTCAAAATGGTGTAACGACAAGCTCTCAAGCGTTCAGCACGATAACAAAAAGTGAAGACAGCGAAAGCTCTACTTTTGAAGAATTAATTGACAGCTATACTCAAAAGGCGTATGGCGCATTTAAAAATAGCGCTGAAGATAGCTCACTAAGTGCCTTTGAATCGATTGTATAATACAACTTATAAACCTTTGGACAAAAATATTATTCTATGATAGAATCTTCTAAAACCATTAAAAGTTAGGAGAGGTTATTATGAGAATTAATTCACTAGAGAAAAATAGTCCATCTTTTGGGCAAGTTAACATTTCAAAAGGTGCAAAAAGTGCTATTACAAGCCAATTGGCGCAAATTAAAGATATGAAATTAAAAAATACAATCACTCGCAGATTGGACACGCTTATTGAGAAAAGCCATGGCGACGGCCACAACATATATATAAGCCTAGCACCAAACGATGGCAAAAAAGGTGCAAAAGTGATTAAAGAATTTGTTGGCGACAATGAATTTTATGATTTAGCACAAACAAAAAACGGAAATGGTGTAAAGTCTTTGCCTGATATGATAGCGTCTCTTATAAGCTTAGCAGAAGGAAAGACTCTAAAACACGATTATAGAGATTATACTGTTCTAAGAGCACAAGAGCCACCAAAACTGAATGTATTTCAAAAAATCAAAAAAGCCTTAGGTGGAATTTTTAAATAGACCAAAAAAGAGCCAAAAGGCTCTTTTTTTTTGGAAATATGCGCAAAATTAAGCAATTTTTTTTAAATTCTTGTGTTTATATAAATAAGAATAAAAAGGGAATCTATAATGTCTGTAAACAACAATATGATGAACAAGTACATGTTAGACACAAGCGCTTTAAACACAGCAAGTACAACACCACAGGCCAATGTGCAACCAGCAGTGCAAACAAACGCTCAACCAACAGCGCAAAGCGCCCCGCCCGTACTTCAAGCACAGCCAGAACAAGACACATTTAAAAAATCTAATAGCCTTGTTACAGCAGGTGTAATTGGTGCTCCAGTTATCACTGGTGCAGCAATAGGTGGCGAAATTGGTGCAACTGAAAAGTTGCAAAAAAGTGAAGAGCTTAAATTCAAAGGCAAGAATGCTGGTCAAGCTATAAGTTCACATCTAGATTCAATTGGAGAAAAGATAAAAACAGGCGAACCTTTATCTGAAATCGAGAACAACATTATCAAAAAATTAAATATACAAATCGATTCCCCATATCCATATGAGGGTTCAATTGAAAAACTACTTGAAAGATATAAAAATGAACATGATAATGTCGATGAAATCATTGATAGCTATGCACTTGCACAAAACAAGGTCGCGTATACTTCAGCAGTATACGAGCCAGTTAAAAATGATTACATTAAATATTTGCAAAATGGAGATGCTGAAGCCACCGATAGACTTATGAGGTATGGATTTAGTAAAGATAGACTAGAAATCTTAAAAAAAGATGGAATAGTAAAGTATAATGAAAAGTATGGCGAAGAAGCATTTTCAAAATTAGATATGTCAAACATTGAAAGTGCAAATAAATTTGTCATAAGAACCGATCTGGCGAATGAAACAATGGATATGATACCAAAGCATTATAATCTTAAAGATAGCTATGAATATTCAAAAGGCGTAAAAGAACTAGCGGAAGGCTTTACAAAAGAATATGAGACAGCACTCAACGCAGCAAAAGAAGTTACATCTAGCAATATAAAAGCAAATAAAAAGCTAAAACTTGGACTAGCGGGAATAGGTGCTGCAATAGGCCTAGTGGTTGGCCTTGTCATAAATCATAAGGCTGATAAGTCTGGTGAAGAAAAAAAGATGGGGACATCAGTTGTTATGAAGGTAATAAAAGGCGGTAAAGAATAGCGCCTATAATGAATTAAAATGAATAATTTGTATACAAAAAAAAGAGTCCTTATTGGACTCTTTTTAAATGGAGCGGGATTCAACTGTAAGTTTTTGAGCAGTTGCGAAAATTACTTACAGTTAATACCCTTGTGGTGGTCAACTGTAAGTTTTTGAGCAGTTGCGAAAATTACTTACAGTTAATACAAAGTAAGAGGCGGATTCCGAGTCGAGCGCACAAAAAAAGAGTCCTTATTGGACTCTTTTTAAATGGAGCGGGAGACGAGGCTCGAACTCGCGACATCTTCCTTGGCAAGGAAGCATTCTACCACTGAATTACTCCCGCAAACTTGCGATACAACTATAATACACATTCAAAAAAATATTTCAAGTATTTTTTTATTTTATTGTGAAAAAATTTTGTTTATACTAAGATTTATCTAGCTGACAGGTACAAAAAAGGAGTATTAAAAATGAGAGAATATTCACCACTTCACAAACAAAGACTTGAATATCAACCAAAATTAGCTGGCGCAATCGCACAAGGAATTAAAGACATTAAAATTTCACTAGGCGAAGACACCACTGCTGTAAAAGATGCAGCTGACATTCAAAACTTGTTTAAAGACGTATATGGCCAACCGCTTGTTATATTTTCAAACTCAGGCGACGACCTTCCAGTTTGCCCTAAAAATGTTGGGGTTATCCTATCTGGCGGACAAGCACCAGGCGGACACAACGTTATCGCTGGTTTATACGACGCACTAAAAGCTGCAAATTCAAACAACACACTATATGGCTTTTTAGGTGGACCTTCTGGAATTTTAGATAATAAATATTTAGTTTTTACAAATGAAATCATCGACAGATATAGAAATACTGGCGGTTTTGACATCATCGGTTCAGGTAGAACAAAGCTTGAAACTCAAGAGCATTTTGAAAAAACATTAGAAAACTGTAAAGCTTTAAACATTGACGCCATTGTTATTATTGGTGGTGACGATTCAAATACAAATGCTTGCATGCTTGCTCAATGGCTAAAAGAAAAAAATGCTGGCATTCAAGTAATCGGTTGCCCTAAAACAATCGATGGCGATTTAAAAAATGACCAAATCGAAATCTCTTTCGGTTTTGATACAGCTACAAAAACTTATGCTGAATTAATCGGAAACATTCAACGTGACGCTAATTCTGCTAAAAAATATTGGCACTTTATTAAACTTATGGGTCGCTCTGCAACTCACGTAGCACTTGAAGTTGCCCTACAGGTTCAACCAAATATTACTTTAATTTCTGAAGAAGTTGAACAAAAAGCTCAATCACTTGATAGCATTGTAGAATATATGACAGACATCGTTGTAAGCCGCTCTAATGATGGTAAAGACTTTGGTGTAGCTCTTATTCCAGAAGGCCTTATCGAGTTCATTCCAGAAATGAAGAGCATGATTTCAAACCTAAACGACTTATTAGCTGACCTTGAACAAGACGATAAATTTGTTTATTCAACAAATGCTGATAAATATCACGTTATTGAATCAAGACTTGAAGCTTCAAACTCTAAAGTATTCAACTCACTTCCTGATATGATTAAGGCTCAATTGCTAATGGACAGAGATCCACACGGAAACGTTCAAGTATCAAGAATTGAAACTGAAAAATTATTAATCGAGATGATTAAAGAAAGATTAACAGCAAGAAAAGCTCAAGGTAAATTCAACGGTAAATTTACAGATCAAGCTCACTTCTTTGGTTATGAGGGAAGATGCGCTATGCCATCGAACTTTGATGCAGATTACTGTTACTCTCTTGGTTACAACGCATTTGCTTTAATTCAAGCTGGCCTAACTGGATATTTATCTTCAGTTAAAAACCTAACATCTTGCTCTAGTGAGTGGATGGCAGGCGGCGTTCCATTAACAATGATGATGAATATGGAAAAACGTCACGGCAAAATGAAGCCAGTTATTCAAAAAGCACTTGTTGAACTAGATGGTCCAGTGTTTAAAATGTTTGAATCAAAACGCGAAAAATGGGCAAAAAATGATTGCTATGTTTTCCCAGGGTCGATTCAATACTATGGACCAAATGAAGTTTGTGACATCACAACAATCACATTACAACTAGAACAAAATAAAATCCCTGTAACTCAAGGGTAATAATACAAAATATAGGCGCAATTAATTTTGCGCCTTTTTTAAATAAAAAGGAAAGAAATCAAAATGTTAAAAGCAGGAATTGTAGGACTACCAAACGTTGGAAAATCAACACTATTTAACGCACTTACGCTATCAAAAAACGCTCAAAGTGCGAATTACCCATTTTGTACAATTGAACCAAACGTTGGCGTTGTTACAGTGCCTGATGAAAGATTGGAAAAAATCCAAAAACTAGTAAACACTCAAACTGTAATTCCTACAGCTATTGAATTTATGGATATAGCAGGGTTAGTTAAAGGTGCGAGCAAGGGCGAGGGTCTTGGAAATCAATTCTTGCACAATATTCGAGAGTGTGATGCCATAATTCAAGTAGTTCGCTGTTTTGATGATGAGAATACAATCCACGTTAATGGAAAAGTTGACCCTATAGATGACATTGAAACAATCAACACAGAGCTTGCTCTTGCTGATATTGCAACACTAGAGAATAGATTAAAAAGAATGACAAAGCAAATTAAAGCGGGCGACAAGGAAGCCGTTTTAGAAAATGCAGTTATTGAAAAATTAATGCCAGATTTAGAACAAGGCAGATTTGTTAATGTTAAAGAAAAATTCACACCAGAAGAACAAAAAGTCTTAAAACATTTCCATCTTTTAATGACAAAACCTATGATATATTGCACAAATGTGTCAGAGAGCGATCTTTTAAACGGAAACGATTATGTTAAAAAGGTACAAGAATACGCTGATAATTGTGGAGCAAAAATTGTATTAATTTCAGCTCAAATTGAATCAGAACTTGTTGAACTAGGTGAAGAAGAATCTAAAAATTATCTATCAGAACTTGGAGTTGAATCCTCTGGTATCGAAAAAATGATTAGAACAACATATGATCTTCTTGATTTAAGAACATACATTACAGCGGGCGAAAAAGAAGTTCGCGCATGGACCATAACAAAAGACACTAAAGCGCCAGCGGCAGCGGGTGTTATTCACACAGATTTTGAAAAAGGTTTCATTAAAGCAGAAGTTGTTGGGTATAATGATTTTATAAATGCTGGTTCTTGGGCAGGTGCTCGAGAAAAAGGTGTAGCAAGGCTAGAGGGTAAAGAATACGTTGTTCAAGACGGAGATATAATGCTGTTTAGATTTAACAACTAGCAATTATTTTTACTCAGAAGTTTTAAATACACATAAGGAAAATCAAATGAAAATCGTAGGCTTAAATCAAATCGTTCCAAGGTATGATCACATCGCAAAACAAAGCGAGATGATTAAACCTATAGAGAAAATGGCACAAGCATCTAAAAATGCAAAATATCAAGGTTCATCTGACCTTGTAAAAATGAATGCGCAAAAGCAAGAGAGCTTCTCTGATGTTCTTGGTCGCTTTTTAGACATTAAAGTCTAGTTTGCAATATATTCTATGTAGCGCTCAAGCGCTCTAAAGCCATCATAAATTTCGCTGTTTTGTGTAGCGTAATAGCTTGATGCTCTTAAAAATTTCAATTCTTTAATTCTTATTTCAAATATCTCATCAGCATACGCTTTTACAAAAGCATCAGAAGATACTGACCAGATTTTTAGCTGTTCAAGTTGGTGATTGATGCTTGCAACGGTTGAATTTTCAAGCAAATCAAAGCCATACTTTTTAAGTATCGCACGCTCAGAATTATTTATTCTTGAATGCACAGAAGAAAAACCAAAGATTTTTTTAATTACCATATAATTTGTGGCAAGCTGTCTTTGTTTTTGTGAAATTTGACCACGCGCAATAAGTGCTGACATGCTCAATTTGTCATATCTGCTAGATAAATAATTAGACTGCGATAGCATGTCTATATCTCTTCTAAATGCTTTCTGGGACATTGTAATACTCCTCTTGATTTTTATTATATATAAAAGCATTAGCATGGGTCAATTTCGTTATAAAAAGTTACATTTTATTTTTACTATACAAAAAGGCTTATATGTGGTTAAATTATTTTGTAGTGATTCTAGAGGATGGATGAATGGAAAGAACATTTATAGCGATTAAACCAGACGCGGTTAAAAGGGGATTTATTGGAAGAATTTTATCTAGATTTGAGAGCAAATCATATAAAATTGTTGCGCTAAAACTTTTAAATGTATCAATGGAACAGGCAAAAAAACATTATAAAGAGCACGAAGGTAAACCATTTTACCCAGGGCTAATTAAATACATAACTTCTGGCCCGATTATCGCTATGGTTATTCAAGGCGAAAATGTAATCGCTGGCGCTAGACACTTAATGGGTGTGACTAATCCAGATGAAGCTGAAGTTGGAACAATTAGAGCTGACTTCTCTCAAAAGAAAGAATACAACTCGGTTCACGGTTCAGACTCTGTTGAAAGTGCTAATCGCGAAATTTCAATCTACTTTGACGAGAAAGAAATTTGCGACAACTATAAAACAATGATGGAAATAGTAATGGAAATCTAATGTCTATAAGTAAAGATTATTTTAATTTTAAAATATTAGCAAAATCCAGCTCTACAAATGCAAGAGCTGGACTTTTTCAAACACCTCACGGCGCTATTGAAACACCAATTTTTATGCCAGTGGGCACAAATTCTACAGTTAAAATGATGACAAATCAGATGCTTCTAGATGCTAGAGCGCAAATTATTTTAAACAACTCTTATCATATGTATTTAAGAGCTGGAACAGATTTAATTAAAAAAGCAGGCGGCCTGCATCAATGGCAAAATTGGCACAAGCCAATATTGACCGATTCTGGCGGTTTTCAAGTTTTTTCTTTATCAAAACTTAGAAAAATCACAGAAGAGGGTGTAAATTTTTCTGACCCTAAAAACGGCTCAAAACACTTTATTTCGCCTGAAATTTCAATGCAAATTCAAAACGATTTAGGTGCCGATATTATTATGGCATTTGATGAATGCGCGCCATATCCTTGTAATTATGATGAAGCTAAAAAATCAATGGAGCGAACTCACAGATGGCTTGATAGATGCTATCAAGCACATAAAAACCCTCGTCAAGCATTGTTTCCAATTGTTCAAGGGGCATTTTTTGAAGACTTAAGAGCAGAATCAGCAAGAGTGATAAGTACTTATGATTCTGTAGGTTACGCCATTGGTGGCGTGAGCGTGGGCGAACCAGTTGATATTAAAAATGAAATTACACAAAAGGTAGCTCCACTTTTGCCATATGACAAACCAAGATACCTTATGGGTGTGGGCACTCCAATTGATTTAATCAATGGGGTAAGATATGGAGTAGATATGTTTGATTGCGTTTTATCCACAAGAAACGCACGCCACGGCGCATTTTTCACATATCAAGGAAATAAAATTATTAAAAACAAAGAATTTGAAGAAGATTTCACACCTCTTGATTCAAAATGCGATTGTTATGCTTGTAAAAACCACACAAGAGCATATATTAGACATCTTTATAGAACAAATGAAGCGACAAGTGCGACATTGCTTAGTATTCACAACACTCATTTCTTAATCAATCTTATGAGGGACCTAAGAAAATCAATTATAGATGGAAATTTTGACACTTATTCAAAAGAATTAATCGATATTTTTAGCTAAATTGAATCAAACGGTTTTAATTCAACAAATTTTTCTTTAAAAGCACCTGTCCAAATATTCATAAGCAATGTTTTATTAGTTGATACCGCTAGCCATTTTTCAACCAATCTTATGTCTGATGTGTTCATGCCTCCATCAATTTTTTTACCAGATTCAATTGAAAATGTTGCTTCACCCGATGCTATTTGAACAATAATTTTTGGAATAGAATCCACTGCAGCAGATGTTACCACAAGGGATAATCCCCTATATTTATAGGCGTCTGCCTCAATATCCGCTTTTTTTCTAGAATCAGTTGTCCTAAAAATTTCTATCTTAAATTCATCTAAGATATAATCCCTTAAAGATTCTTCTGCTCTTACAACGTAAACACTTTTCATATAGGCATATTAGCAAATTAAATAAAGAAATACAACAAAAAATAAAAAAAATCACCAATACCGTTGACTTTCATTTATGTTTATTGTGAAATATATACATAATACGATAAATCTAGGGGAAACTATGCCAACTATTAATCAATTAGTCAAACGTGAAAGAAAAAGAATCATAGACAAAACTAAATCTCCTGCGCTAACTAACTGCCCACAAAGACGTGGCGTTTGCACAAGAGTATACACAACTACACCAAAAAAACCAAACTCAGCAATGAGAAAAGTTGCAAGGGTTAGATTAACTAACGGTTTTGAGGTAACATCATACATCCCAGGTATCGGTCATAACCTTCAAGAGCACTCTGTTGTACTTATCAGAGGCGGAAGAGTAAAAGACTTACCAGGTGTAAGATATCACATCATCAGAGGCACATTGGATACTGCAGGTGTTGCAAACAGAACGCAAAGCAGATCTAAATATGGCGCTAAAAGAGCTAAGAAATAAGAAAGGTCATAAGTAATAATGTCAAGACGTTCTAAACCACCAAAAAGAATACCTTCGCCAGATCCAATCTACAATAGCGTAGATATCGCGAAATTCATAAACCGCCTTATGAAAAGAGGCAAAAAATCTATCGCTCAAAAGATTTTCTATTCAACAATGGAAAATGTTGGCGAAAGAGCTAAAGCAGAACCAATGGAAGTTTTCAAAAAAGCACTTACAAACGCTACACCTTTAATCGAAGTTAAAGCTAGACGTATCGGTGGTTCTACTTACCAAGTACCTATCGAAGTTAAGCCAGAACGTGGTCAAGCACTAGGTTCTTGCTGGTTAATCGAATCTGCTAGAAAAAGAGGCGGAAAATCTATGGTAGAAAAACTTACAAACGAAATCATGGACGCTTCAAATGGCACAGGTGCATCTTGCAAAAAACGTGAGGACACTCACAGAATGGCAGAAGCTAACAAAGCGTTTGCTCACTACAGATATTAATTCTAAATTAATAATAAAATTAAAAACTCTCGAGAATATCGGGAGTTTTTTTTTGTTACAAAGAGTTTAAATAATTGCATGCCTTTTTGTAAGCAACTATAATAAAAAAAAATTAAACAAACTAAAAGAGAAATTTTATGAAACGAAAAAGAGGACTAACGCTTGTAGAATTACTAGTTGTTGTGGTGATAATTCTTGTTATTACTGTTGCGGCACTACCCATTATAGCAGGCAGAATGAATGCTGATATGAGCGAAACCTGGAAAGTAGAAGAAAGAAGTACAAGTTCGGGCAGCTATACACTGTATCGCGCAGTGCCCGATGATGGCAAACAGGCACTAATTGGAACAACAATACAATCCACAACT
>CAYJMX010000004.1:0-11648 GCA_964371485.1 uncultured Gammaproteobacteria bacterium
ACTCAGCACTATAAAAACTTTATAAATTGGCTTACTCCGCTAAAACTAAGTATAGGTTTATTTTTAGGTAAACACGGTACTAAAGTTAGAAATGAAATGTGTACTTCTTTGTTAAATGGGCAAACGCATATCGCAGTTGGGACGCACGCCTTAATTCAAGATGGGGTAGAGTTTAAAAACCTTGGAGCGGTAGTTATAGATGAACAACACAGGTTTGGTGTAAAACAACGTTCAAAACTTTTAACAAAAGGGAAGCATCCGCAAATGCTTACAATGACTGCTACTCCTATCCCAAGGACGCTTGCTCTAACTTTGCATGGTGATTTAGATATAACAACAATTGATGAACTTCCAAAAGGAAGATTGCCAATTAATACAACACTTGTTGCCGCTGGTGGCAGGAAAATGGCATATAAATTGATTAAGGAGCAAATTGCAAAAGGGCATCAGGCTTACATTGTCTATCCTTTAATCGATGAAAGTGAAGCAATAAGTGCTAAAAACGCCACACAAGAGGCAATTCGTCTTCAAAATGGCGAATTTAGCGAGTATAAAATCGGGCTTTTGCATGGTAAATTAAAACCGCAAGAAAAAGACGATGTTATGCTTGATTTTAAAAATAAAAAATATGACATCCTTGTTTCAACAACAGTAGTTGAAGTAGGAGTGGACGTACCTAATTCAACAGTTATGATAATAGAGAATGCTGAACGATTTGGATTATCCCAACTGCATCAGCTAAGGGGTCGTGTAGGTAGATCTGATAAGCAATCATATTGCATACTTGTATCCACTAGCGCTTCAAAGCAAGTGCGACAAAGGCTTGAAATTATGACACAGACAAATAATGGGTTTATCATCGCACAGAAAGATTTAGAATTAAGGGGCCCAGGGGAATTTTTGGGCACGCGACAAAGTGGCATACCAGATTTTGGATTGTCAGATATCGTATCTGATATTGAAATACTAGAAAAAGCTCGAGAATGCGCCATAGACTTTGTAAAAAACTATGACATTAAAGACTACCCACTTTTAAAAACAGAAATCAGTAAGCATAACCTTTTTAGGGGTTAATTAAAGATTGATGATTAAGGTAACCTCATTTGGTCTTGCCATAAGGCCTGAAGACGGTGGTTTCATAAAGGATAAAGTTTCTGTAACACTCTTTTTAATTATTTCATCAATGGCGTTTGTGCCTGAAGATTTAACTATCTTCATTCCAATAATATCGCCGTCGCTTGCAATTTTAATGTTTATTTTAATCTCGCCATTTTTTGCAAAGTCGCTTGATAGCAATAAATCGTTTTGAAGATTTAGTTTAATATTTTTACCAACAAGCTGCAAAAAGCGAGTGTAGCTGTCTTTATTTGCTAGATTTTCACTTACTTCCCAAGACACTTTGTTTATAGTTGCAACTAGAGGGTCGCCAGTTGGCTGAGTCACAATAGAGTAATCATTTCCGCCTTTTAAATTTTTCGCTATATCTTTTGGCATAGAATGTGAAGCTGCAAAATCCTCTTGAGCTTTTGAATCAAACTGCTCACTCTCTTTTGGTGTGTCTATATCTTTAATTGATGAAATATCTGTATCTGAACTTTTAAATGCTATTAAAAGAGATAATCCAAGGAAGCCAATTACAATAAAAGATAATAACGACATTTTCTTTTTATTGTCGCCAATCATTGAAATTATCTTATTAGGTTCAATTTTCATTTTGCCATCAAAGATGTTATCTATAATTGCATTTTGTGGTTTTGTATTTTGTGCAATATTTTCGTATCTTCTAGCACTATCGTTTAAATCAATTTTTGTTTTTGGAGCGTATCCATAAGTATCTGATGATGATTTTGAATAGTTGGATTGTTCTTTTGTGTATGAAGATGACGTATTTTTATAAATTAAATCTTTGATGTTTGAAATAGAATTAAGGTTTCTGTTAAATTCAATTGTATCCATAAGGCGCATGGCGCAAGATGGGCAATTTATAAGGTGTTGAATTAAAACTTTTTTATTTTGAGTAGATAATTCTTTATCAATATATCTTAAAAATAATGAAACACATTCAGAATGCTTTCCTTGTGGGGTTTTTTTGCCACCAAAGTTTTTTAATTCCATATGAAGCATATTGACGCTTTTTAAATAAACATCATCAACAATTAAATAATCACCCTGAGGTCTTAAATGCGAAAGTTCTTGAGTGCTAATGTATCCAACAACTTTTGCCTCTTTAAGTCTTGAGCCAAGCTTTACAACAAGGTAAAAATCAGGCATGCAAGAGAAATCCTTATGCAGTTTTGGAATTTCTATTTTTGAATTTTTATACTGTGTAATAACATCTATTCTATAATTTGAAACATATATGTCGTTAATTTTAAAGTCTTCATGGATTTGTGCTATATTATGTAGGCTCTTAGATGTACTTACTCTAAAGCCACATAATGATAAATAATTTTTAGCACAAGCAACACCTAGAAGCTCTATCAGTCCCCTTTTTCTAACAATCGGGCTTGACATATTAGAGCTAATTTTTCTAGCATAGTTTGCTAAATCATCGTTAATTTTTAATGTTGCACCAGTGCCTTGATACATTAAATCGTAATCCTTCTATTCAATATTAAAATGACACATTTTTTCCATGATTTCAAGAAATACACATTTGTTAAAGAAAACTTAATATTTTTTTAAAACTTTTGTTGTTCACATTTTTATTTTTATATTAAAATTATAGCTATGAGTGATTTTTTATTAGAAATATTGGTACAAGAGCTACCATACCATTTTATTAAGGCTATTAAGCCACAACTGTTTACAAGTTTTGAAAAGCTGTTTCAAGAATACGGAATTGAATATTCAAAACTGGATGTACAGGTGACACCAAGAAGGTTTGCCGTACTTGCTTATGATTTATCTGATTCACAAAAAGATATTAAAAAAGAAGCAAAAGGGCCAATTTTAAATATAGCGCTTGACTCTAATGGCAACTATACACCAGCAGCACTTGGTTTTGCAAAGAAAAACGGAGTAGAAGCGAAAGATTTAATTCAAAAAGATAACTATATTTTTGCAAACATTGAAATTAAAGGTAAATCTACAAAAGAAGTTTTATGTGAAAACATTGAAAATATAATTTTTAAATTACAAGGCGCGTATTTTATGCGCTGGGGTGATAACACTCAAAAGTTTTCTCGCCCAATTGAAAATGTACTAGCTCTTTATAACAATGAAGTTTTAGATATTAAAGTGCTTGATAAAAAATCCACAAATAAAACAATTGGACACAGATTTTCAAAAAATAAAGAAGTTGAAATCCAAAATCCAAAAGAATATTTTGAAGCTTTGAAAAAGGCAAATGTAATAGTCGATAAAAATACAAGACGTGAAGAAATTATCCACCAAGCAACAATGAGTGCTAAATCTATTGGTGCTACTATTGATTTTGATGACAATGAAGACTTGCTTGATGAAGTGACAAATCTACTTGAATGGCCTTGTGCTATTGTCTGCGATTTTGATAACAAATATCTTGAAATTCCAGATATAGTATCAACAACGGTTATGTCAAAACACCAAAGATATTTCCCGCTTTTTGATGCTCAAGGTAAATTGATGAATAATTTTATCACCATGGCAAACTTTGTAGGCAATGACGATGAATCAATTGAAAATATTAAAGCTGGAAACCAACGTGTTGTTTGCGCTAGGTTAGAAGACGGTATTTTCTTCTATAAAGATGACACTAAAACTTCACTTTTTGATAAAGTTGAAAACCTAAAAGGCATGACTTTTCAAAAAGGCCTTGGAAGCCTTTATGATAAAACAATGCGTATTGTTGATTTATCAGAATTAATTGCAAAAGAACTAGGTGTGGAAGCTGAAGATATTAAGCGCTCTGCATTATTATCAAAAGCTGATTTATCAACCTCTTTAGTTTTTGAATTCACAGAACTTCAAGGGTTCATTGGTGAAAATTACGCCTTAAAGTCTAACGAGAAACAAAATGTAGCAAAGGCTGTTAAAGAGCATTATTTCCCACTTAATGCGACAAGCGAGCTACCATCGGATATTGAAGGAAAAGTTGTTTCAATTGCGGATAAAATTGACACTGTATGTGCTCTTTTCTTATCTACTCAAGAAAACAAAAAGAAAAGACCAACAGGTTCAAATGACCCACTTGGTGCGCGTCGTGCGATAATCAGCATTTTAAGAATTCTAATTGAAAATGATATGAAATTAAATCTTGAAAACATTATTGAGGGCTCTTTAAAGAAATTGAGTGCAGATTTTAATATAGAATTAAAAGAGGATTGCGCGTCAGATATCTATGAATTTATTTTAAATAGATTAAATATGATGTATGAAAAAGAGTTTTCTCAAAATATCTTAAAAGCAAGCTTGATTATTAACCCTCTTGTGGATTTAGGCGCTTATTTATCGCGTTGCGAGTTCTTAAAAGAGGCGCTTAAAGATGATAATTTCAATAAAATCACTCAAGGTGCTACAAGAGTGTTTAAAATAGTAAAAGATTCAAATTTAGACAGTGTTGATGTTTCACTGTTGAATTTAGAGCAAGAGAAAAATTTATACAATGCAATTGTAAGTATAGAAAAAAATCCAGACATAAAAGAATACGTAAATTCAATTGGTATCCTTGTGGAGCCTATTGAAGCGTTTTTTGAAAATGTTTTGGTTAATGATGAAAATGAAAAAATTAAGAACAATAGGGTTGCACTTTTAAATATGCTTAAGAAAAAATTATTTAAAGTGTGTGACTTTATGGAAATATAAAAGGAAGAACAAAATGCAAGCAAGAAGAGCCTCAAGAGAATTAGCTTTAATATTATTTTCTCAACTAGAGAAAAACCTAGATAGTTACAAAAATGAGGACTTTGATAAAATTGTTCTTAAATCTGTAAGAACATTAATCAGTTCTTCAAATGAGGAACTAAGCCTTGCTACTGGCGGTTTAAACGATTTTTGTAATTACATTGATGAGTATGAAGCAAACCATGAAGAGAATTTATCTCGTCCAATTGAAATAAGTAACATTCCCGTAGAAGTTCCAATGACAAGCGATATGTCTTCTAGAGTAAGAAAAGTATTAGCGGTTTGCGATCAAGCGATTAACGCACTTGAAATCGCCGAATTATGCACATTATCAAGCAGTGCTGAGGTTAAAAATTATATCGGTAAAATCGCACAAACCTTTAAAGACAAAGGCGAAGATATCGATAAAATCATCTCAGAACTTGCGTTTGGCTGGGATATTGATAGATTATTTAAAATTGACAAAAACATTTTAAGAATTTCAATTGCTGAAATCATCTTTATTAAAGATGCGCCTCACAAGGTTGTAATTGATGAAGCGCTAGAGCTTGCTAAAAAATATTCAACTGATGATTCGCCATCTTTTATTAATGGAATTCTAGCAAAAGTGGTTGAAAAGTATGTTTAATTTCTTTAAAAAAGAAATTAAAAGTGACAATGTTTCAAGCTTTGATGCGATAAAAAATGCTCTTTCAAAAACAACAAAAACACTTGTGTCAGATGTGATTTCAATTGCTACTGGTGATGAAAAAATTGACGAGTACGCACTTGAAGACATTGAAACAATGCTTATTAAGGCTGATTTAGGTATTGATTTAAGTGTAGAAATTATTGAAAAAGTAAAATCAAAAGGGCTTAGATCCTCTCAATTAAAGCAATTTTTAAAACAAGAATTTCAGGAAATTTTAAATTCTGCTGGCTCAAACGAGCTTAATTATGTGGAAAATTCTTTAAATATTTATTTTGTGTGCGGCGTAAATGGCGCAGGTAAAACCACTTTAATTGGAAAATTGGCTAATCAATTTAAAAGTTCTAATAAAAAAGTTTTACTCGCTGCAGCTGACACTTTCCGCGCAGCCGCTGAAGAACAGCTTGATATTTGGTCAAAAAGGGCAAATGTGGACATTGTAAGAAAAGACAAGGCTGATAGTGCCGCTGTTGTTTTTGAGGCGATTGATAAAGCGAAAAATGAAAATTATGATGTCCTTATAATTGATACCGCTGGGCGTTTGCAGAATAAATTTAATCTTGTTGAAGAGCTGAAAAAAATAAAAAGCGTAATTGATAAAAAAGCTCAAGATGATTTAAGAGAGTGTATTTTAGTCCTTGACGCTAATTTAGGGCAAAATGGATTATCACAAGCAAATGTCTTTAATGAGGCTGTTAATTTGACCTCAACAGCTCTTACTAAGCTTGATGGCTCTGCTCGAGGCGGAATAATTTTTGCTATCGCTAAAGAGTATAATCTTCCAACTAAATTAATTGGAATTGGTGAAAAAATTGAAGATCTTAGATCATTTAATAAAAATGAATTTATAGAGGCTCTTTTTAATTAATATTTAATAAATCGCGCGCGAGTGCTTCTGACGCTTCATTCACCTCATAAGACGCTAAAGACGCTATTGCTTGCAATCGGTCTTTTTCTTCAGTCAATTTTTTGGCACAAACTTTTGTTTTGTCCTCTTGGCTTTTTTGAATTAAAAAATGCGCATTCGCTTTGGCTGCTATAATTGGCTGATGAGTAATAGCAAAAATTTGCATATCATTTGAAAGTTTTGAAATGCATTGCGCTAACGCGTTTGAGGTTTTACCTGAAATGCCTGTGTCAATTTCATCAAATATAACACAAGACAGTGAATCAGTTTTTGCAAACACAGTTTTAATCGCGAGCATAACTCTTGAAATTTCCCCGCCTGATGCCACTTTTGATAGTGGTGCAAGCGCTCTTGAGATGTTTGTTGTGATTAAAAATTCAACATTATCAATCCCTTGAATGTCCATATTTTTTTCATTAACAGAAATTTCAAACTCCGCCTTTTGAAGTTCAAGCTCTTTTAATTCATCTAATATTAATTTCGATAAAATTTTTGCATATTCTTTTCTAATAGATGAAATTTTTAAAGACAATTGCGTTGTTTTTTTCTTTAATTTTTGCTCAATAATTTCCAATTCTTCATACGAGATATTCCCATCTTCAAGCTCCACAAGCTGTTTTTCAAACTTTTCTTGTGCCTCAAAGATATCACCATATTTTCTTTTTAATTTTAAAATTAAAGACAATCTTTCATTAATTTCATCAAGCCTTTGAGGGTTGCCCTCTAGGTTGTATGAGTACTCTCGAAGGGTGTCACTTGTGAATTTAAGATTCTCAAAACCCTCTAAAAACGCGCTTTCAACCTCTTGCAATGAATTGTCATATTCTGCTGCTTTTGAAATTTGAGATTTTATTTTTGATAACGCATCTAAAATGCCATCATCTGGATTAAGCGCATAATGCGCTCCGTAACTCAATTCTTTAAGTTCTTGAACATTTGATAATTTTTCTAATTCTAAATTGAGCTCTTCTTCCTCGTTTTCCTTGATTTCAGCCTGATTAAGCTCATTAATCTGAAATTTTAAAAATTCAATTTCATTTAGATTGTTTGTTGAGCTGTTTTTCAACTCCTCAAGCCTTTTGAGCGTTTTTGTGTACTCATTATAGTCTTTTGAAAATTCTTCAATATCGCTTTTAAATTCATTGTTTGTGCTTTTAATGTATTCATCTAAAAGTTTAATGTGAAACTTTGGTGAAACATAAGCGTAGTGCTGATTTTGAGAATGTATATCTATAAGGCTTGCTCTTAATTCTTTAATATAATCAAGATTTACAAGCGCCCCGTTCACCCTTAATTTTTGTGAGCTTTGGGTAATTTCTCTTGAAATTGTAGTCTCTGTTTCTAGTTCAAATTCTTTTAAACTTTTTAAGTCTTTTTCGCTGTGCAAAAATGTAATCTCAATAAGTGCCGATTTTTCGTTGTTTAAAATAACATCCTTTGAAACCTTTGCGCCAAGAGCTGTATCAATTGCTTTAATGATAATACTTTTACCAGCACCTGTTTCACCCGTTAAAACGTTAAAGCCTTTTTCAAATTCCAAAAAAAGCTCGTCTATTAATATAAAATTTTTAATTAAAATAGATTTAATCATAGCTTATTTGGTGCAACTCCCCAGTGAAGTTTTTGCCTTAATATATCATAAAAATGACCATTATCATCATTTAATAAAAGAAGTCTTGCCTCTTTTTGATGCCTTTGAATTGATACTTCTGTCTCAATGGTTTTTCCTTCTTGGCCATCAAAACTTACTTGAAAGCCAGAGTTTTTGCTTGTTGTTGTGATTTTTATTTTCTCGCTTGATGGAATAATTATTGGGCGAGCATTTAAAGTATGAGGGCAAATAGGAACTATTGCAAAACATTCAAGTCCAGGGGTGATGATTGGACCGCCAGCTGATAAAGAATAGGCGCTTGAGCCTGTTGGGGTGGATATAATAAGTCCATCAGCCAAATATGAACATAATTTTATATCGTTAATAAAAAGGTTTAATCTAGACGTTCTTGAGAAGGTTTCACCTTTAATTACGATGTCATTTAGTGCCAATAGGTTCAAGTTGCTTGATTCAAGCATAATCCTATTTTCAATTCTAAAGTCGCCATTTTTAATTTTTTGACAAACTTTTTCAATCTCATCTGGCATAGCTTGAGCTAAAAAGCCTAAGCGACCCATGTTAAAGCCAAAAATTGGTGTTGATTGTTCAGTGTATTTTCTGGCACACTTTAAAATTGTGCCATCTCCACCTACAACAATGACAAAACTAGCAGTTTTGGGCATTTCATAAATAGAGTGGATATTTGAACAGGCAAATTGGGAGCAAATTTTTTGAGCAAGCTCTTTGGCCCCTTGAATATCTGGATTAAAAATTGTTGCTATGTTATCTAAATTTAAACTCATTTTACCTGTAATTTGTAAACTGTAATGGAATATTTAGTGCATCTTCATTCTCTTTTAAAAGCTTAATGACATCTTGAAGGTCATCCTTGTTTTTGCCAACAACTCTTACTTGATCGCCTTGAATTGAAGGTTGAACTTTTAATTTTGAATCTTTAATAATTGATGTAATTTTTTTTGCAAGCTCTTGAGTTAAGCCCTTTTTAAGGTTTAAAACTTGACGAACATTGCCACCTAAAGATGATTCAATTGTTTGAGGGTCAAGAATTTTAATGCTCAAGTTTCTTTTAACCATTTTTGATTGCAAAATATCAATGATATTTCTTAGTTTCATATCATCTGAAGTAGTTATTGTGATTGCCTTATCGGCTTCAAGCTCTATGTCAGATTTTGAATCTTTTAAGTCAAATCTTGAGTTTAATTCGCGCTTTGTTTGATCAACCGCGTTTAATAATTCTTGTCTATCAAATTCTGATACAACATCAAAACTACAATCTTTTGCCATAGTTTAACTCCTTTTACATCTTTAATTTAAAAAAGGGGGAGAAACTCCCCCTTAAATGTTTTATACTCTTCTTTTTCTTGCTGCTTCAGATTTTCTTTTTCTTTTAATTGAAGGCTTTTCATATGTTTCTCTGCGTTTAATTTCAGATAAAATTCCTGCTTTTTGGATTTTTTTCTTAAATCTTTTAAGAGCACTTTCGATACTTTCGTTTTCTCTAACTCTTACTTCTGGCATACTTTTCACCTCCTTCAAGGTTTTAATTTCTTTTCTGTACGCTCAATATAACACGCCCATACCCCACAGTCAAGAGTAGGAGCTATACTTTAGAGCTTTTTTGTAATAAGGGCGAAAATGTCATTAAATACAACATAAATCATAAGTGCGATTAAAAGCATAAAGAATACTTTTGAAATATTTTCAACAACATCCTCATTGAGCTTTCTGCCTGTGATTTTTTCAATTAACAAGAACATCAAGTGTCCGCCATCTAGAGCTGGTATTGGAAGAAGGTTTATAAGCGCTAAATCAATTGATATAATCGCTGTAAGTAACAACCCTTTAAGTATCCCAGAATGCTCAATAATATCCCCGCCAACTTTTGTAATTGCAACAATACCGTGCATATCAGACATTGGAATTTTGCCAGTAAACAATAGTACAAGCCCTAAAATCATAATTTTTGTATTGTCATAAAGGTATGTAAAAGACTTTGTTACCGCGTCTTTTATGTTTTTAATCGGTACAAAAATTTCTTCAACTTTTAATTTAACACCAAGCAAGCCATCTTTTGTGGTGCGGATGTTTTTATATGTGTATTCTTTGTTATTTCTTAAAATGCTTATTGTAAGAGGCTTGTAGCTATCTGAAATAGCATATGCGATGTCTGATAATCTGCAGTCTTCTTTTGCAATGTATGTTCTTTTGTTATCAATTTCTTTAGTAATATTTTTTTGTTGAGCACTAAGTTCGATTTCACTTGTCTTGTGCTTTTCTAGCCCCATAAGCTCGTTTTTAGTAACACTTAAAGCGTTTTCAGGAGTTTGAACCGGCAGATGAACTTTTGCCCCCTTTTTAATGTCGTCTTTAAGGCTTGGGTTTATTTTTTTAAGCTCGGCCAATTTTTTCTCATACGTTTTAATATCAACAAAGCCATCATAATATTTGCTTTTTTGAATCATAAAAATAAATTGCGATGAGCTGTTTATTTTTTGTCCATTCACTTTTATAATTTGATCGCCAGCTTTAATGCCAGAAGCTAATATGCTTTTAGAGGCATTTGTTGCAAAAGAATCAATATAAACATCAAGCTTTTGACTAGGCAATTTTTGAAAAGCGATAGCGCAAAATATTGTAAGAACAATGGCAAATAAAATGTTAAAAATAACACCAGCACTTAGTACAACAGCCTTTTGCCAAGGTTTTTTGTTTGAATACCTTTGAGGTGAATCTTTAGGTAAATCAGGCGCGTCCTCGTCATCTTTTTCTTCGTCATCAATAAAAGAAACGTATCCACCAAGTAAGAAAGCGTGCACTATGACTGTTGTGTCGCCGAATTTCTTTTTAAATAAAGTTGGACCTATTGGCATACCAAAGCCAAACTTTGAAACAGTAATCCCGAAGGCACGTGCGGCAAGATAGTGGCCAATTTCATGCACTAGTACAAGTAAGCTTATTAATAAAAGCATTATTAAAATATTCATTTTTTATTTCTCTTTTTGTCTTTTAAATCTGTAGAATCCAAATATTGACGGTCTGTATGAATTCAAGTTTTTGTTTGATTCAGCAAGCAACAATCTTAATTTTTTATTTTCTTCTTCAAGATTATCAACCTTTTGAACAAGTTCGTCATTTTCTTTTTTGCTCTCAATAAGCTTTGTTTCATTTTCTTTGTTTAAATTTAATAAGCCCGTAACTTGATTTGCAATTTTCTTTGCAATGGCGCCCGCTATCATATTTAAAGTATTTTCTGAAATATCAAATTTGAAAGCATTTTGAGGAGTTTCATCATTTTGTTTATTTTGATTTTGCATATTTTCAAGGATTTTGCCTTGAAGTTTTTGGACTTCTTCTAATAAATTAGCTGTTTCAATTTGCTCGTTATCGTTTTTAGATAATATAATTGGAGCTTCCTCTTGTTTTTCTGCTTGCTCCTGCTCTTGATTCTGTGCTTCAACTTGCTGATTATTATCTTCAACTTGTGGTTCAATTTCAATACTCTCGTGGGTATTGTCTTCTATAATTTCTTCTTGAACAGTTTGGGTTTCAATTTCATCGTCTGTAACCTCATTTTCTTCTTGAGATTCAACTTCAGTTGGCTCGGCCAATGTTTCTTC
>CAYJMX010000004.1:11658-22855 GCA_964371485.1 uncultured Gammaproteobacteria bacterium
CCAGTTTATGCTGTTTAAGTCTTGTTCTTGAGTGGTATTGTTATCAAGAATGTTTTTAAACTCTTGCGCCTGTGCTGATTCTGGGCTGATCTCTTGAGGTTCAACAGCGTCAAGGTTCATTTCAAAGTGCTCTGTTTCAGTAGGTTCTGGCGCTTCAACGTCTTTTTTAAGAACATTTTTAACCAAAATATCATATGAGCTGATATCAAAGAACTCCTCGCCATCTTCATTTTCAAAGATTGCTTCAATTTTATACTTGCCTAAAAAAGAATCTAAAGTAAGATAATCAACAAAAAAGCCGTCATTTGCTAGTTTCTCTAAAATATCGCTTTTGCTGTAAACATTCATTTCCATAAAACTCTACCAATTTATTAATAAGTAAGATTATACCAAAAAAAATCTTATATTTACAATAAATAAAAAAAAGCCACTTATAGTGGCAGTTGGTTGAGTATTTTGAAATTTTTTAGTCAAAACTTTTTATACGATACTTTTTCTTTTTACTACTCCGCTTCTAAGTCCGCTCGCTAGATCAGATCTTCCGCTTTGTTCATAGATTTTAGTAACCGATTCTAAGAATTTTAAATTCTGTAATGATACATTTGCTTTTTGTTGAGCAAGATCCTCTTGAACCTTTAATACACTTGCTTTAACAGGCTTTACAGTTTCTCTTTTTTCATATGTATTTACAAAAGGAGAGCTTGTTTTTGGCCTTGTAGTGTATGGATTTTTTTGTGAATTTTGATATTGTCCAAGAGCGTATGTTTGAGCAACGGCGTTACTTTGAGTTGCTGTTGCTGTAGCTGCGTTTCTTTTTGCACTAATTTCTTGAATATTTTTAGCTGCTCTTTCAATAATTTCCGCTTTTGTTGGCTCTTTGTATTGCTCTTCAATTTTAGTTTCTACTTTTTCACCGAACATATTATCTAAAATATCTTCTTTGATTTCTTCATCTTCATATGACTGATCATAAGCTGATTTAAGACCTATAAGAGGCTCTTGGCTTTTAGCAAGTTTGCCAAATGCGCCTTTTGCAACAACGCCACTAATTACAAGTAATATTGCTGAAATCGCGATTGTTAAATCTGTTTTGTTATTAAAGATTGAAAATATAGCAGTTAAGATAGAATTAAAATCAAAACCTTTTTCGTTGCTGCTAGCTTCACCTTCAGTTGTTTCTGGCAATTCTTCAATTTCTGTAACTGGTTTATAGTCTTTCATTGGTCTATTTAGAACAAGTTGTTTTTTATCAGATTTTGGAGCAACTTTTACCTTTGGAGTAGAGAAAACTAATTCTGTTGTACTTGTATTTTCGCCATTTACAATAATTCTTACTTTATCATCAGAGATTTGTTGAACTATAACGCCATCAACGTTAATAATTCCTTCATAAATTACGCTGATGTTATCTGCTCTTTTTGCATTCTTAATATCAAAAAAGATACTATCTTCTGATTCTGTTTTTGCTTTATAGTTTAATTTTTCATTAGCCTTAACTGTAAGCTGATATGCGCCTTTTAGTTCTTTTGGCTTTGAAATTTTTACAGCTGTTATTGTGTTTTCTTTTGCAAAAGCGCTTAGCATAATTCCTGCTAATGCGAATAAGCTAATAAGTACTTTCGTAAACATATTACTCATAGCGATAAATACTCTCCCCTGATTTGCTATTTGTCTATAATTAAAGAATAGCTCTTTGTCATGGGAATATCATCAACCTTTGGGAGTAAAAATTATCTAGATCTTTAGATCTAATTTTTATAGTGTATTTATTAAATTAACCATTTCAATTGCAGCTTGAGCAGCTTCAGAGCCTTTGTTGCCAGCTTTTGTGCCAGCTCTTTCTACCGCTTGTTCAATTGTTTCTGTGGTTAAAACGCCAAATATTACAGGCAAGCCTTCTGATAATGAAACGCTTGAAACGCCTTTTGAAACTTCGGCACATACATAATCATAATGAGTTGTAGAGCCTCTTATAACAGCGCCTAGAGTAACAATAGCGTCATATTTTTTTGTTTGAGCAGCTTTTTTTGCCATTAATGGGATTTCAAAAGCTCCTGGAACCCAAATGATGTCAATGTTTTGAGCGTCAGCACCAAGTCTGACAAAAGAATCTATAGCGCCAGCTAAAAGTTTTGAACCTATGAATTCATTAAACCTTGCAACAATAATACAGAATTTATTTTCCTTGGTTGCGTATAAATTACCTTCAATAGTATTTGACATAATGGTTCTCCTTACTTGATGTAAGGATATTATCACAAAAAAGAATAAAAAAAAAGGCTTTTGATTAAATCAAGAGCCTTTGGAATACTGTTACGTAATTCCTCGTGTGTGAAGTGAAGGTTAGTGTGTGTTAGTTAGAAAGTATATCTTTTTTAGTTATCGTTATCTTAATGTCGTTTGGTTATCGCTTACATATATATAAAGTATATATCAATTTAAAAATTGCAGAGTTTGCTAAATCTTGTTACATTTGTTTACAAAACTAGCAAAAAACCCCATTTAGTGGTTTTATAAGTATATGAATATTCAATCAGTTGGAAGAAAAATAGTCGCAAAAGCGAGTCCTATAATAAACGAGGCTGCCACAAAGGCTAAAAATGCCAAGGGTTTTGTGGGTAATATTATTCCGCAAAAAGCACATAAACCTATTGCTATTGCTGGCATTAGTGCAGCGAGTTATGGAATTATTTTGCAATCTGGACTTCCAGAAACTGTTGCACATAAAGCATTTGCTAAAAATTCAAAAGAAGGAGATATTATATTGCCTTCTTTAAAAGAGGATATAAATGAAGTGCAAATTCAAACAAAAGATGGAATTGATCTTAATGTTTGGGATATAAATCCAACAAATTCTAATAAATATGCTATATTTTTCCACGGCATTAATACATCTAAAGCTGGTTTAGATTATCAAAATCTTTATAAGGAACTTACCGATAAAGGAATTGGCGTATTAGCTATGGAATATCGTGGCTATGGTGATAGTGATGATAAAATAAGCGAAAAAGGCTTTATGCTTGATGCTCAAGCTGGCTATAATTATCTTATTGATAAAGGAATAGAGCCTAATAATATTGGTGCTGTTGGTCATTCTTTAGGTGGTGCTGTGGCGTGCAAGCTAGCTAGCGCTAATGATTTAGGATTTTTAGTTTTAAATAGTACTTTTGACAATGCTAAAAGTGCCGTTAAGAATATAAAGCAATCACAATATTTAAAAGATAATACAAATATTCTTACAAAAGCTATTGTGGCAATGACGCCAACAGGCGCTATTAAGTTAAACAATGAGTTTAAAACGGATGAGTACATTGAAAACGTGACTTGCCCGACATATGTTATGCATTGCGAGAAGGATGAACTTTTTGATGTAGAACTAGCTCAAAACATTGTTGATAAGAATGAGAACTCTGATATTAAGATTTTCCCAAATAGTTCTGCTCATTATATAACAGAGGCAGAAAGTGCTGATATTGCCGATTATGCCGATTTTATCTTCTCTAATTAATATTAAGAAATGTTAAAAAACGCATATTTTTCAAGTATTTCTGTAATATTTGTTTACATTAGGGTTGAAAAAAAATATGTGAAATGATATATTGAGTATATACGTTGTATATATAGTTATCTTACCTTTTTAAATTTATGTCGTTTCTAACCAAATCTATTTATAAAAAATAGATTACCTGTCGTTGCAATATTAAATAGCTAGCAAAGTACACTCTTGCCTTGGCATTAGCGCTATTTGTGTTGCGTATTTTAAAAAAATATGGTCGTTAATTAAATAAATAGGAGATTCGCTTATGTCAAAATCGCTTACTACTTATTCTCGCATTCCTTCAGTTTCAACTTGTTTTGCTTATGATGAAAATTTGTCTTCATATATAAAACAAATTTCAAACTACAAAGTATTATCAACAGCACAAGAAAAAGTAATTGCCAAAAGAATTGCTCAAGGTGATCTTGATGCTAAAAAGCAACTTGTTCAAGCAAATTTGAGATTAGTTTTAACAATTGCAAAAAAATCTATCCACTCTACAACTCTTTCTTTGTCTGATTTAATTCAAGAAGGAAATATGGGTTTAATGGTAGCAATTGATAAATTTAACTATAAATTAGGTTATAAATTTTCAACATATGCTACTTGGTGGATTAAACAAGCCATGTTTAAAGCTATTTCAGAGCAGTCATATGCAATGAAAATTCCTGTTTATATTCAAGAAACATTATCAAAATATAAAAAAACAAAAGCTCAGCTAGAACAAAAGTATGGTTGTGCTGTAAAACCTGCTGAAGTTGCTAAAAAAATTGGTTACTCTGAAGAAAAAATTGATACTTTTTTAAATGCGTACAATAAGGCGTTATCTCTTGATGCGACAATTGATGCTACTAAATCTGGCTCAGCGAAGGAAATGTCATTTGCTGATGTTATTGAAGATGAGAAGCAAAATATTGAGCGCACAATTGTAGACAAGCAATTGAAATCTGACATTCATCAAGCGCTTGAGTGCCTAAAAGAGCGCGAAAAAGAAGTTATAACATTTAGATTTGGTCTAAATGAGTGTGCTAAAAAGACATTAGAAGAAATCGGCAACATTTATGGTGTGACAAAAGAATGCATTAGGCAAATTGAAAAGCGTGCTTTATCAAAACTAAGTTCTGTAAAATCAAGTCAAGAGCTACTTTTGGCTTATATAAAATAAACCCCTTGACAAATTGTTAGGTTCGACTTACACTTATAAAAGTAAGGGAAACCTAACAATTAAGAAATGGGAAAAATTTTGAGAACATTATCTGTAGTAGGTAAATATATTGATCAGCCACTTTTAATTGGCAAGTTGAAAAAAGCTATGCCGGCTGTTCTTGCTGTTGGCTCTGCTGCGTTTGTCGCAAATAAAACCATTAAGGCAAAAAAAGAAGACAAGAAAAAAGTTTTTGTAAAAACTGCAACCACCTTAGGTGTTACTGTTGCAAGTGCCCTTGCTGCTCCAAAGATTGTGAATAAAATTTTTAAAGTGCAAGATGAGCCTTTAAAGGTTATTAAAAATAACGTGTCAGAACTTATTGACAATTTTGTTTCAAAAACTGCAGTTGATGAAAAGGCTCTTAAGACTTTAAATAAAGCTAAAGAGAAAATTCTTAACCCTAATGAGTTAAAAGACCTTTATGAATCTTTAGGTAAAAGCAGATCGGGAAGAAAGTTTTTATCTGAATTTATTGAAAATCCTGAAAATATTACATCAAGCAAGATTTTCTCTGAAATCTCTAGACTTTCTATTCTTGGTGCAATACCCGTTGTAGGTGGAATTACAGGCGGAATCTTAGCTGATAAGCTAGCAAAAGATGAAAAACCAAAAAGTGTTGAAAATAAGATTAAAGAAGGTGCTTATCAATATCTTGCAAACATCTTTATGTGTAATGTAGGCGCTGCTCTCGCGCTAAAGGCTATGGAGATGTTCAAGGTTAATTCTAAAGGCGCAAGGGCTCTTGCTATGGTGGCTGGAATTACTCTAACTGGTGTTATTGGCGGCTCTCACATTGCAAATTTAATTGGAGAGAAAATCATTGAGCCTTGTTTTAGAAAAAATAATAAAGAGCAAAATGATAATAATAAAAAAGATGTTTTTGAAAAAAGAACGCCTGAACTTATAGATATCGGACTGCATGTGGATGATTTAGCTACAGTGGCTGTTATGTCTGGTTTAAAATGGATAGAACCAGCATTACCTATAATGTACACCATTTCCGGGTTTAAAGCAGGTATGGGATATAGAAACCATCACCATCACGGACATCACCACTTGCATGTTGGTGCTCATCACCATCATCATATAAAATAAATTTCTACTTAACTTTTGTGACTACATACACGGGGTTGTACGTTAATTCAACCCCTTTTTCATCTTTAAAGAGCTCAATGTATTCACTCTCAAAAGTTTCTAAGGTTTTTTTACTCCACTTGTATTCATTATTCATCCCAACGCCTGTGTTTTTAACGTGTTTCAGTATTTCTTTTGGAGAATTAAAATAAAGAGTTTGAATTTCTTTTTCAAAAGTCAAAATCTCAAAACCCTTATTATTTAGCGCTGTGTGATAATCTACATAGTTTAAACTGGTATTTAAAATCTTTTTAAATTGTTCAAAATTTCTATCTGAAAAGCTTGAAAAAACAAGTAATCCATTTTTTTTGAGGTTTTTTTTAATTTTAGATAAAAAATCTTCAAAGTTTTCAAACCACTGAAAGGCAGAGCTTGAAATAATCAAATCAAATTGTTTGTTGAACTCTTTTTTTGTGGCGTCCCCTTGTATGAATTCAAAATTATGCCTTGTTAGATTTTGCGTTATATCATTTAAAATAATATTTTTACAATTTAAATGTTCAACAATATTATCTGTCAAAAACCCTGTGCCAGAACCTATTTCTAAAACATCTTCAAAATTTTTACCATAGTTTTTTATAAGAATTTCAATCAAGTTTTGCGCCATCCTTTTTTGAACACTGGCATTTTCAATGTAGCTTGTGCTTGCTTTTGAGAAGTTCTTTGGCTCCATTAATCTAGCACCTCTTGAAGGTTGTTAAATTCAAAAAATGGAAAATGCGAACAATTGAGTTCAACAATATTTCTATGATTTGCCCAAAAATTCATTTGAGAAGAATGTGGAATAATTCTGTCTTTTTTTGCAACAACAACTTTGTCAAATTCAAACTCTTTATCAAGTTTTGTGGCTGATAATTTTTGAATATTAACTAACTCGTCTTTTAAATTTTCAATTGTTCTATCTGCCTTTTTTATGTCAATTGGGGAGTTTGAACCCACTTGCATATTTTTTTCAAATTTTTCTATAGTGCTTGAATTCAATGAATTAAGCATTAGGCCATATATTTTTTCACTCACTCCATATTGATTATTTATTGGATAAAAAGTTCCACAAAGTGCAGTTGAAGAGTTAATTTCTGGAAGAATATTTTGATTATAAACAAAGTTACTCGCCCACACTCCATAAGAATATGCTATTAAATCTATTTGAGTGTAGAAGCTAAAATCAAAATATTTTAAATCATCAAGATCCATATCTGAATAATCATAAACAAAAAGAATATCGCTTTTTTTATTATCAAATTCTAGAAAACAGTTGTAATCTGTATAAAATCCACAAAAGAAAATAATTAAAGAGGTTGAATCATTGTTTATGTGTTTTAATTGCAATTTTTTGCCTTTCAAATTTGAACTTTTATTCAATAATACCAAAAACAATCTGCCTAGGGTATGAAAATAATGCACATTATATTATAATTTTTATATTAGAGTGAGCAAATAGGTTATTTAAGATGAGAAAAACAATTGCACTAGCTTTAACTGTTTCTTTCCTTTCGATGGGTTCGGTTCTAGCTCAAGATGTTGAACAGATTAATAAAAGATATAATATGTATTATAACAATGCGGTTTTGTATTTAAACAATAATCAATACACAAAAGCCATTGTAGAATTTAAAAAAGTTTTAAGATATCAACCCTATGATATTACCGTAAGACAAGCTCTTTCAAGTGCTTATTTAAAGCGTGCTAATGATTATATTAATCAAAAAGAAGAGTACCAAAAAGCAATTGTGGATTTAAAAAGCGCGTTGTTCTATTTAAAATATTGGGATGAAAAAACAAATACACCTGAGTTGAATTCTATGAAAGCGTCTGCTAGCACTGCTTTTGCTCAATTGGATAAAAGACATAATCCTAATAAATCTAGCGAGCAAAGATTTAACGATGCAAATATTTTAAGAGCGCAGGGTGAACTCCCCGCTGCTGGATATGATTATATGGTTTTATCAAACATCCCAAAGTATAAACAAAAATCTTTAGAAAACGCTGGTGATATTTATAAATCTTTAAATAACAACCTTGAAGCTATTAGCCTGTATAGGGATGCTATTAAAATGGACCCTAAAAATGCAAAACTTCATTTTAAATACGCTACTATTCTTGATGAAGCCAAAAATCATCAAGCGGCAGCTGATGAGTATAATTTGGCTTTAAAATATGGCGAAAAAAACCCCGAATTACTTGATATTTTAGAAAATCTTTGGACTTCAAGAGTTATGCAAAATAACACTGATGCTCAAGCGTATATTAACCTTGGTACAATATATCAATATAAAAGTGATTTTAAAAGTGCAAGAGAATGCTATCAAAAAGCACTTGCTCTAAGTCCTCAAGACAGAGTTGCTCTGCTTAATTTGGCTTCATTGTATGTAGGTGAAAAAAAATACAAAGAAGCAATTGTTCAATATGACAGTCTGCTTGCAAAATATCCGAATAATGCTGAAATTATAAAGTACAAGGCCCTTGCTTACGAGCAAATGGGTGATTATAAAAATGCAATTGCTCAATACAAGGCAGCTCTTGCGATAAATCCTTCTGATTTGTCTTCAAAAGAGGCTATTGATAATATCGTATCTCAAAAATTTAGCCCTGATGAGAAGCTTAATTATATGCTAGTGCAGGCAAACAATAACCCAAAAAATTCTACTATGCAGTATTCTTATGCTTATGCTCAACACGAATTGAAAAATTATGATGAGGCGCTTAGCTATTACAAAAAAACAGTAGAGGCTAATCCTAAAAAAGTTGAAGCATATATTAACATGATTTTAATTTATAACTTAAAAGAAGATTCTCAAAACGCTCTTAAAGTTGCAAATTTAGGCCTTGGCAATAATCCAAACAATAAAGATTTAACAACTCATAAGGATAATATTTTAAAAACTCAGTCGGCAAATATTTATAACGTTGCAACTGAGTTGTACGAAAAAAAAGAATACGAAAAGGCATTAGTTGAATATAAAAAAGTGCCAATGCAGACTCAAGAGGTAATACTTGCAATGGCGAGCTGTAATTTCGAATTAAAAAACTACAAAGAAGCTATAAAATATTACAATAAAAATTTAGCAAAAAGCCCAAAAAACACTGATACATTGTATTCTGTTGCACTTTGCTACAATGAACTAGGTGATACCGATAATGCTGTTTTGTATTTTGATAAAATTTTAGCCATTAATCCAGATGATGAAACTATAAAAAATTATAAGGAAAATGTGTTGCAAACAAGGCTTGCCACAATGCTTCAAGAGGGTGTGGAGCTGTATAACGCGCAGAATCTCGATGGCGCCTTAACTGTTTTTCAAAACACACTAATGAAATATCCAAACAATCCAAATGCTATGCACTATAAAGCTATGATATTGACTCAAAAAGGAAATATTGATGGAGCGGATTATTTATACAGGCTAATAATCCAGCAAAGCCCAGATTTTGATATGGCATATTATTCATATGGTTTAATGCTTGATAACAAGGAAAAATATGAAAAAGCGATTTCGTATTATGATAAATTTATTGAGAAAAAAGAACTTGAAAAATCAAAAGATGAATATTATGACTTTGCAAAAAGTCGAACAAAAGAGTTGAAGGAATATTTAAAAGCAAAAAATGAAACAACTGCCCAAACAAATTAAAGTCATTCAAGCGCCTCTGGCTGGAATATCAGATATTGTCTATAGAAAACTTGTTAGAAAATTTTCAAAAAAAATTCTAACAACAACTGAGATGTTATCATCTGAAGCACTTGTGAATAATCCAAGGGGAACAATTTTAGAATATGACAAGTGTGAGTATCCTCTAAGTTTTCAAATTAGTGGGCACAAGCCAGAGCTTATGGCGCGTGCTGCTAAGTTTTTAAATGATAGAGCATCTTCAATCGATTTAAACTTTGGTTGTCCGGTAAACAAAGTCGTAAAAGGGTCTGATGGTTCAGCTATGATGAGAAATGTTGAACTTGCAAGACAAATTGTGGCAGAAATTAAAAATGTCATAGATGTGCCATTGAGTGCTAAGTTTCGCCTTGGTTGGAGCCAAGAAGAGATTAATTATATTGAATTTGCGAAAGCATTAGAAGAAGAAGGGGTTGATTTTGTGACTCTCCATGGGCGCACACGCTCGCAGATGTATGCTGGTGTTGCGGATTGGGAGGCGATTTCAAAATTAAAAGACGCCATAAAAATTCCATTTTACGCAAATGGTGACATAAAATCAGTTGAAGATGTCATAAAATGCCTTGAAATTACAAAGGCTGATGGGGTAAGTATTGGTAGGGGACTAATGGGTGATCCTCATTTAGCGTATAGAATTGAACATTATTTTCAAACGGGCGAAATTTTAAAAGAACAAACGCTAGAAGAAAAAATTGAAAATTTAAAAGAACATATTGATGAAGAGTGCAAACTCAGAGGCGAAATAAACGCCATTAAGTTTGTAAGAAAATTTTATAATTTTTATATATCATCTGTGCGAGATGCTTCAAAATATCGTCAAGTGCTTGTAAGGCTTGAAGATAGGGATGAAATTATGAGGGTGTTAGATGAAATACTTTGTTTACATCTTAAAAATGCAAAATAATACTCTTTACTGTGGCGTGACAAATGATTTAGAAAAGAGATTAAAGGCTCACAGGGAAGGCACAGGGGCGAAATTTACACGTGCCTTTAAGGTAGAGTCACTAGTGTACAGTAAAGAGTATGAATCGCGCTCTGAAGCTCAAAAAGAAGAGTATAGAATTAAGCAATTAAGCAAAAAAGAGAAGCTTGAACTTATAGAAAAGAGCTAGGGTCGCTTACTCAATCGTAAACCCGCACGCGCTCATATCCAATATGCCTCACTTGTTTTTAATGTGACAAGTCTGCCTAAGTTCAAACTGCGCTTGTGGGGTACGGCTCGAGCTGTCCGCCAGTGCTCCTCGCACTGCCGTCACGCTCTGGCACACCTTTGCAAACTCGCTTTCACTGGACGCGCTGCGTCACAGTTCAAGCTTCGCTTGATTTTACATTACGCGCTGTCGGCTTTACTCACCGTAAACCCGCACGCGCTCATATCCAACGAGCCTCACTTGTTTTCACTTGGCGCGTCGCGCCTAAGTTCAACCTGCGTTCGGAGAATAAAAAAAAGGGAGTTTTAAAACCCCCATTTCCCCATTAAAATCTTTTATACTACCATGATAACATAAAAATTATTTAGAGCAAGTGCCTTTGAGCATTTTATTGATACTTTTTAGTACTCAATTCCTCTTCTTGCCATAACGCCGATATCAAAATAGTGTTTAACTGGTTGCATTTCTGTAACCAAATGTGCCATAGAAACTAGTTCTG
>CAYJMX010000005.1:0-21830 GCA_964371485.1 uncultured Gammaproteobacteria bacterium
TTCCACTAGGTGTAAATTTTGACAATATTTCTACAATCGAGGTTGAGCGTCCAAGACTTGCTATGATGCATTTATTGAACGTGTTTTATGACGCACCTGACACTCCTGTTGGCATCCATCCAAGTGCTGTAGTTCACCCAGAGGCAAAACTAGGGAAAAACGTTTCAATTGGCCCTAACGTTGTAATCTCTCGTGGAGCAGAAATTGGTGATAATACAAGTCTTCTTCCAAATGTATATGTTGGAAAATTTGCAAAAATCGGAACAGACTGTCTTTTCCACCCTTCAGTAAACATCGGTGACAGAGTAAAAATTGGAAACAGATGTATCGTTCACCATGGCGCAAGCCTTGGTGCTGATGGTTTCTCTTTTGTTACAGAAAAGCCTGATAACATTGAACAAGCGAGAAAAGAAGGTTCAATATCTGGTGGTAAAGAAGATCAAAAAGTATTTAAAATCCCATCTTTAGGTTCAGTTCAAATCGGAAACGATGTTGAAATTGGGGCAAACACTTCAATTGACAGAGGAACTGTTGAAGATACGACAATTGGGGATATGACAAAAATCGACAATCTTGTTATGATAGGTCACAATTGTAAAATCGGAAAAGCTTGTATGATAGTATCTCAAGTAGGTATAGCAGGCTCTTGTACAATTGGCGATAGAGTTGTAATTGCTGGTCAAGCAGGTCTTGCCGATCACCTTACTATCGGTTCTGATTCAATCATCCTAGCGCAATGCGGAGTTTCAAAATCATTCCCTGCAAAATCTGTTCTAATGGGCGCTCCTGCTGTTCCAAGAAAAGAATTTATCAAAAGAATGAAATACTTAAATGAAGCAGAAGTTATGGTTCAAAAATATAAAAAATACCAACACTTGCTTGAAGACTACGAGAAATTTTTAAATGAAGACACTAAAATCTAAAATTGAAATAACAGGTAACGGCCTTATGACAAATCTTGAGGCTAACCTTGAAATCATTCCTAACACAAATCAAACAAAAGACGGTATTAGATTTTTTATAGACGACAAAATTATTGTCGCAAAAACTTCAAATGTGGTATCAACTGACAACTTTGTAACTCTTGCAAACGTTGAAACAGGTGCTGATAAAAAAATTGCCTTAATTGAACATTTTATGGCATCTTGCGCCATTTGCGGGCTAGATAATCTTGATGTTCATTTTAAATCAGCTGGTTTTGAGGTTCCAATTTTAGATGGAAGTGCCAAAAAATGGGTTGAGATGTTTAATGAAGCAGGTTTTGAAGGTGAAACAGATTTTGTTGAACCAATTAAAGAATCGCTTAAAATTGAAAATAATAACCAAATTATAACTCTTGAACCTATAAACAAAAAAAGCGAAATAACATACAATGTTAATTTTAATCATCCAGATTTAAAAGATAAATCTATCACGCTTATTCAGGATGAAAACCTTAAAGAAATTATTGAAGCAAGGACTTTTGGCTATTTAAAAGATCTTGAAACATATCAAAAAATGGGCTTATCACTAGGTGTTACCATAGATAACACAGTAGGATTGACTGAAGATTCATATACTACAGAGCTAAGATCGCAATACGAACCTGTTAAACATAAAATTTTAGATATTATTGGCGATTTATATTTAAGTGGCAAAAACCCACTTTTATTAAACGCTGATATAAAAGCAATTCAAGCTGGGCACAAGTTGCATGTTGAATTTGCAAAATTAATTGAAAAATCATATAACTAAGGAGATAAAATGGAAACTACACAAACAGAAACAAAAAAGATGGATATTATGCAAATTATGGAAATTTTGCCACACAGATACCCATTTTTATTGGTTGATAGAATTACAGATTACGAACCAGGGGTTTATTCCAAGGGATATAAAAATGTTTCTATGAATGAAGATTTCTTTAACGGACATTTTCCAAACAACCCAATTATGCCTGGTGTATTACAAATTGAAGCACTAGCACAGGTTGCAGCTCCAATTTTACTTACACTTCCACAATACGAAGGTAAACTTTGCCTGTTTGCTGGCGTTGATAATGCAAGATTTAAAAACATTGTTCGCCCAGGGGACAAGCTTGAAATGGAAGCTAGAATGACAAAGGCAAAAGGCCCAATTGTTAAATGCGAAGCAAAAGCTTATGTTGATGGAAAATTATGTGTAGAAGCTGAACTAACAATTGCTGTTAGATAGAAAGTGTAAATAAAATGTCAATTCATAAAAGTGCAATAATAGCTGAAAATGCTAAAATCGGGCAAAATGTTAAAATAGGCCCAAATGCCGTTATAGGAGAGAATGTTATCCTCGAAGACAATGTTGAAATAGGGGCGAGCGCCTTTGTTGAATATTCTCACATCAAACAAGGAACAAGGATTTTCCCTATGGCATCAATTGGCGCAGAACCTCAAGACCTTGGATACAAGGGCGAATTAACAGGTGTTGTAATTGGTGAAAATTGCATCATAAGAGAATTTGTTACTATAAATAGAGCCTCTGGCGAGGGAAATATGACAACGGTGGGTAACAAATGCTTGCTTATGGCGTACTCACACATTGCACACAATTGCACAGTAGAAGATGAAGTTATATTTGCAAACGCTGCAACTATTGGCGGACACTGTAAAGTTGGACGCGGAGCATTTTTAGGTGGACAAAGTGTTTATCATCAAAATTTAAATATCGGGGAAATGTCAATTGTATCAGGGGCAAGCGCTGCTCGAAAAGACCTTCTTCCATATTGCAAATTTGAAGGCATTCCAGCGGCACCTTGTGGCATAAATTCAATCGGATTAAGACGAAAAGGCGTAGATAAAGCATCTCAAGCAGCATTACATGTGGCACTTAGAACTTTAAAATCTGGCAAATACAATACAACTCAAGCTCTTGAAGTTATTGAAAAAGAAATAGAAAAAAATGAATACGTAGATAAACTCGTAGATTTCATTAGATCATCAAAAAGAGGGGTTTCACTTAAAAATAAAGCCGCTTATGATGGTACACAAGGAGAAGCAAATGAATAACTCAAATCCAATTATAGAAAAATATGCAAAAGTTCTTGTTGATTATTCAACAAATGTGCAAAAGGGCGACTTGGTTTTAATTAGAGCAGAAAGCATACAAGCTCAACCTTTGGTTAAAGCTGTTTATAAAAGAGTATTAGAAAAAGGTGCAAACCCTATTGTACGCTGTTCTGTTGAGGGTCTTGCAGAAGATTTCATTAAATATGCAACAGATGAGCAACTTGAATATGTTGATCCTATCACTCAGCTTGAATATAAAACTGTTGATAAATATATTTCAATTGGCGCTCCAGTTAATGTTAAAAACATGGCAAAATCTGACACTAAAAAAATGGCAAAACGCTCTGGTGCTACGCGCGAATTATCAAACACAATGTTAAAACGTGCAGCCTCTGGAGAGTTAAGCTGGGTTATAGCTGATTATCCAACTCAAGCACTAGCTCAAGAAGCTTCTATGTCACTAGATGATTATACAGAATTTTTAATTAAATCTTGCTATCTAGATTTAGACGACCCTGTTTCAAAATGGAGAGAAATAGGAAAAGAGCAAAACAGAATTGCCCAAATCTTAAACACAGGTAAAACTTTAAGAATAGTTGGCGATAGAACAGATATCACTTTTAACGTCGAAGGTAGAAAATGGATTAGTTGCGAAGGTTTAAACAACTTCCCAGATGGCGAAATTTTCACATCACCTGTTGAAGATGGCGTAAACGGCAACATATACTTTGATTTCCCTCAAAACTACAGAGGAAACGAAGCACACGGCGTTAATTTAAAACTTGAAAATGGAAAAGTTGTTGAAGCTACAGCTGAAAAAGGCGAAGAATTTTTAATCTCTATGCTTGATATGGACAACGGTTCAAGATATGTAGGTGAAATCGCCATTGGAACAAACGATAGAATTGTTGATGTTACAGGTAATATTTTATTCGATGAGAAAATCGGTGGCTCAATACATATGGCACTTGGTTCAAGCTATCCTGAAACAGGCGGAAAAAACGAATCTGGTCTTCATTGGGATATCATTAAAAATATGAAAGAAGATTCTAAAATCTATTTAGATGAAAAAGTAATCTATGAAAATGGAAAATTCACCATATAAAAAATACAGTTGCGCTCCACATCTAAACATTTTAGACAAAAAACTTGAGCAAATTTTAATAGAGAACAAAAACGAACTTTATAAAGATTGCAAAGAATTTTTATTTGCACCTTCTAAAAGAATTCGCCCTGCTTTTTGCTATCTTATAAATGAAATGTTGAATAAAAAAATAGATGATACCACTCATCACCTAGCGCTATGCTCTGAACTTTTGCACAGTGCGACACTTGTGCATGATGATATTATTGATAAATCAAAATACAGAAGAAACTTTGAAACTTTTAATTTAAAATTTGGTGAAAAAAAAGCGGTAATTGTTGGGGATTATTTTCTATCACTGTCTTTACTTGAACTGGCGAAAATGAACAATCAAGAAGCGCTTAATAATTATTCAAAAAATGTTTTAAACACAATTAATGGTGAAATTAATCAGTTCAACAAAGAAAATCAATACACAGATGTTGAAGATTATTACAAAAAAAGTGCAAATAAAACTTCAAGCATTTTTATGTTTATAGCTCAAACACTTTGTGACATACATAAAGCAATAAATCACAACGATATAGTTGAATTTGCAAGGCTGTTTGGCTTAATTTTTCAGTTAAAAAATGACCTTAAAAGTATAGAAGAAGACTTTCAAAATGGGACATACACACTAGCGCTACTTTATTTAAAGCAAGAAAATCCAAACTGTGATATTATTAATTTAGATGATTTTGATATTGAAAAATATGTGCTAAAATCTGAATGTGAAATTGAAAAACTTATTCAAAAAGCACAAAATTTATTAAAAAATTACGACAATCAATATAAAAACGAACTTATTTCCATCATAAGGGAAGCTTAGAGAAAATGGACAAGCAAAAGCTTTTAACAAAAACAAAAGAATTTTTAAAAGAGTGCCTAGACACTTTAGTTTTTGTAATCATAGCAGTGATTGCAATTCGATTTTTCATAGGTGAATTAAGATGGATTCCATCAGGCTCAATGAAACCAACGCTTGTCGAAAAAGACAGAGTGTTTGTAGAAAAAGTTTCAAAGCCGTTTCGAGAATTAAGCCGTGGCGATGTCGTTGTTTTTTATCCGCCAGATGTTGAACTACAAAATTCTTTTGGTGCGGTGCTCGCGCGCTTAACCGGTATTTTTTGTAAAGATATAGCTTACATTAAAAGAATTGTTGGCACAGGTGGGGATAAATTTGAAGTAAAGCAAGACAAAAATAATAATTGGTATGTTTACATAAACGATATTCCTTTAAAAGAAGATTACATTTTCTCTCAAAAGGGCTGGTCGCCTTGTACTGATGATATGTATTGTGGGCCTTTTGTAATTCCACAGGGGCAATATTTTATGATGGGCGATAATAGAGGAAACTCTCAAGACAGCCGCTATTGGGGCTTTTTACCAGAAGATAGAGTTATTGGCAGAGCATTTTTCCTATTTTGGCCACTGGATAGAATTAAGACTTTGAAACAATTGGAATACTAATTTTATTAACATATTTGACATGCCCTTAAAGTCTGTTGTCTAATAGAATAATAGACTTGCAAGGTTTTAATACTCAATGCGTATTAGATTATTAGAGATAGACAATTTCAAATCGTTTGCTTCTAAAAACACTGTACCGTTTTTAGAAGGATTTACTGTGGTTTCAGGGCCAAATGGCTCTGGAAAAAGTAATATTATCGATTCGATTTTATTTGCATTGGGACTATCAAGCGCTCGCGCTTTGCGTTCTGAACAAGGTGTTGGAGATTTAATCACAACACACAATAAACGCAACGAAGCAAGCGTTAGGGTGACTTTTGAATTAGATGATGGTACAGAATTAATTGTAGCTAGAAAGATCAGAAGAACAAATCAAGGTGTACAAAGTAATTACTATCTTAACGATAAACAATGTACACTAACACAAGTGCATTCTGAACTTGAAAAATACAATATCACTCCAAACAGCTACAACGTTATTATGCAGGGCGATGTTACAAACATTGCAAACTGTAGTGCTAACGAGAGAAGAAAATTCTTAGATGAAATAGCTGGGACTGCTGATTTTGATAGAAAGATTTCTCAAGCAACAAAGGAATTAGAGGTTGTTGAAACTCGTGTTACAAATTCAACAATTATTAAAAACGAAAAAGACGCTAGATTAGAAGAGCTCAAAGAAGAGCGTGAAATAGCGTTAAAATATAAAGAACTTCAAGATCAAAAGCAAGAATATGAAGGGCAAATCAATGTCATAAAATTCTTTGATACAAAACGCTCACTTGATTTTGTACATCAAAACATTTTAACTTCAACTAAAGAAACTAAAAAACAAAATGAGAGATTAGATGAAATCAAATCTAAAATTGAAGACAAGCAGGCAAAATATAAAGAAATTTGCGAGTTCATAAAAGCTCAAGGGGAAGACAAGCAACTTGAAGCTAAAAAAGAACTAGAAGAAAAAAAGGGTGAGATTTCAAGAAAAGAAACCTCTATCGCCCATTGTGACAAGTTAATTCTAGACAATAAAAAAACTGCTCAAAACTCTAAAAATGGTATTGAAAATTTATTAGAGAAAAAAGAATCAATCACAAAAGTTATTGAAGAAAAACAAGTTGAAATTAAAAAGCAAGAAGAGCTTTTGGCTCAAAAAAAAGCAAAACTTAGTGAAATTTTAATGGAAATGTCTGGGCTTAATAAAACAGCTGATCAGCACATTGAAAAAAGAAACCAACTGAGAAAAGAGCTTGATGCCTTAAAAGACAGCGAAAACGAGCTTATAAAGGCAAAACTTCCAAAGGAAAACGAGCTTGTTAATCTACAAAAAGAATCTGAAAAATTAACAAAAGAAATTGAAGATTTAAAAGAAATCCAAAAAACATTTGATGAGAAAAAAGACAAACTCACTCTTCACATTGAAACTCTTCAAAAAGAGCTTGAGGAGTGCAAAACGGTGCAGAAAATCACATTTGATGATTTAGATAAAACAAAAACTCAAATTGATGATTTAGGCTATGCCATTAATCTTTCTCATAAAAAAATCGCGACACTTGAGGCGAACAAACAAGCTTATAAATCAATCTCTCTTGGTGCTGGCGTTGAAACAATAATGAACGCGAAACTAGCGGGCGTACACGCGCCTTTAATGCAACTTGCTGATGTTGATGATGAGTATGCTGACGCCATTGAAATAGCGCTTGGAGCGCGTGCTAGATTTGTTATCGTTGAAGATGAAAATGTCGCTGTTCGAGCAATCGATATTTTAAAATCTCAAGGCAGAGATAGAGCAACATTTTTGCCATTGAACAAAATTAAATCCGCACCATCTCGCTTGGCACTTCCAAAAGACGCTGGTGTTATTGATTTTGCGATTAACTTAATCGATTTTGATGATAAGTTTATCGATGCATTTTACTTCGCGTTAGGTGAAACTCTTGTTGTTGAAAACCTTGCTTGCGCTAAAAAATTAATGAGCAAATATAGAGTTGTAACTTTAGAGGGCGATATTTTTGAAAGATCTGGCGCCATTACAGGTGGGGCAAAACGCCGTGCTAGTAATACTTTCTCTTTATCTCAAGAAAGAGAATTGGAAAACTATAAAAAAAGATTGCAAGCAAACGAGCTTGAATATAAAGAACTTTTTGAAAAGAAAAATAGATTAGAAAAACAACTTGAAAAAGTCCGTGTAGATTTTTCAAATGCTTCAAACACTTTAAATAGTGCAAGATACGAGCTTAATAATCTGACTTCAACAAACAATTCTGCTGTTGATAATCTTGAAAAATGCAATACAAGATTAAAAGAAATTAAGCCAGCTGTAAAAGAAATTGAAAAGGCGTTAGACAAATTTGAACAAAAGCACATTGATGTGATTGAAAAAATAACAACCGCTCAAACTGAAGTTCAAGAAGTTGAAAAACTTATTGATGAGGGCGAATTAAAAGAATTAAAAGAAAAAACTCAAGGAGTAGAACAAGAGATTAAAGACCTTGAGAAGCTTATATTTAACTTATCAAATGAAGTTGAAAAAGAAAAAAACAATATCAATTTCCATAATTTAAGTATCGAACAACGTGAAAAAGACATCGAGCGCACAATTGTTGAAAATAAAGAACTAGAACAAGACAAGATTAAATACGCAAAAGAAATTGAATCTTTAAAGGTAGTTCTTGTTGAATATGAAGAAAAAATCAAAGAATTATCAAAAGATTTAGCTCAATATCAAGAAAAAAGAGATGAAGCGCAAAATGAACTTTTAGAACTAGAGAAGTCTAAAACTCACGCTGAATCAGAACTAGAGAGAATTCAAGAACAAATCGAAAGCTCTAAAACAAGAAGAAAAGAGCTTGAACCAATATTAGAGCAGACAATTGTTGAGCTTGAAGAAGCAAACATTGACACCAAAGAGCTTGAACCGACAGAGATATCTCTTGATGAAGTTAATCAAAAAATTCAAAGATTGAACAAAAAAATGGAAGCTCTAGGGCTAGTTAATATGAAAGCTATTACAGACTATGACGCTGTAAGCACGGTATTAAATGAACTTGCTGAAAGATTAAACACACTTGAAAAAGAACGTGTTGAAATCATTGGCAGAATGCTTGGTTATGAGCAAAACAAAAAAGAAGAATTCTTAAAAACATACAATGCTGTAAATGATAACTTTAAAGACATCTTCCCAATGCTATCAGAAGGGGAAGGCTCACTTGTTCTAGAAAATGAAAATGACCCATTTGCTGGCGGACTTGTGTTTAAGGCGAGCATTAGAGATAAAAAAGATCAAAAGCTAGCAGGTATGTCTGGTGGAGAGAAAACTCTTACGGCTCTTGCTTTTGTATTTGCAATTCAAAAATATATGCCAGCGCCATTTTACGCGTTTGACGAGGTTGATATGCACTTAGATGGTCCAAACGTTGAAAAACTAGCGAAGATGATTAATATTCAAGCGCAACAAACTCAATTTGTGGTTGTATCACTGAGAAAACCACTTATTGATTCAGCCGATAGAATGATTGGTGTGACTCAAAAAGGCAAGGGTGTTACAAAGATTTCAGGGGTTGGCCTTAAAGACAACAGTGAAGAAAAAGTAGAAGCAACAATAGCTTAGAAAAAGAGTAGAAAATAGTGGAAAATAGAGTAAACGATTTTTATAACAATACAAATAATGAAATACAGCAAGAGGTTTCAAATCTTGATGCTACAGTTTCATTTGATCAAATTGAATTCATTTCAAAAAATGACTCTCAAGGTGAAACGAAACTAGACACTATTGAAATTCTTGTTGATATGGCAAAAACAGGTAAAATTGACCCTTGGAACATTGATATTGTTGATTTATATGACAAATATATGGAAAAACTTTCTTCTTTAAATATTAAAGATTTAAAATCAATCGGGCGCGCGCTTTTATTTACATCTGTTTTATTAAGATTAAAATCAAACATAATTGATGGACTTAATTTAGACAACATTGAAGGTCAAGACGACTTTGAAGACGGCTTCTTTGATGGCTTTGAAGATGATTATGACGCGCAACAGCTTCAACTTCCATCTTCTAATGTCGTGTCTTTTGATGAAGTATTACAAAGAAGAACAAGCGTTAGGTTAAACAGAAACAGAAATGTAACCTTAAAAGACCTTATTCGTCACATTGAATTTTATGAACAATTGGAGAAAAAACAATCTTTAAAAAATGCTCTTGATAGACAAAAAAGAAGAGTAAGAGATTATTCAAAATTAAAAGCTAGCGACATTAAAAACCTAGCGCATGAAGAATACATTGAAGACATCGTTGAAAAAATGCGCCAAAATTTAGCACAAATTTTAGGCCGTGAAGAAAAAATTGAACTAAAAGAGCTAGCGCTATTGGGTTTTGATAGAAGTAGCGCTTATATTGCAATATTATTTTTGCTATCTAAAAATGAAATTGACATTGAACAAGAAGAGTTTTATGGCAATTTGTATGTCAAAAAGCCGAGTGAGATAGCAAATGAAGATGAGGAGCAAACAATCAGTGCTTGAAGAAACTTTTGAAGAGCTTGAAAATCAAATAGATAGTTTGCCAGATGATGATAGTGAAAATCTTAAGGCAAAAATTGAAGCTACTCTTTTTGTAACGGCTCGCGCTATGCAACCAATTGAAATAGCGGAACTTTTGCAAAAATCTGAAGATGAAATCGAGCAAGCGCTTTTGGATTTAATGTTTGACTACTCTTCAAGAGAAGGCGCTCTTGAAATTGATGATGAGGATGGCTATATAATTCAAGTTAAAGCTCAACATCTTGATATCGTTGAAAGACTTTGCCCTGTGGATTTAAAACCAGCAGTTTTAAAAACGCTTACAATTATCGCTCTTAAAGAACCTATAAGGCAATCAGCGCTTAAAGATTTACGCTCAAGTGCTTATGAACATGTAGCTGAACTTGTTGAAAAGGGGCTGATTTCAAAAACAAAAGATAGAAACGGTCGCTCTTTTAATTTAAAAACCACTTCAAAGTTCGCTGAATATTTTAAATTAAAGGGTGATGCTAAGACGTTAGCTAAAATGTTAGATTCTAGCAAGGAATTAAAAGAACTATAAACCATAAGGGCTATTGAAATTTACTTATGTTTTTTAGTATAATAAGGTGTCTTTAAAAAGACAAAATCACAAAAGTTAAGGAGAAAAAAATGAAAGTAATTATCGAAGACGGATGTATCGGTTGTGGCGCATGTGAATCATTCGCTCCAGACGTATTTAAAATGGAAGATGTAGCAGTAGTTGTTGAATCAGCTGTTGCAGGTAACGAAGACGCTGTTAAAGAAGCTGCTGAAGCATGCCCTGTTAGCGTTATCACTGTTGCTTAATTACAAATAATTAATTAAAAAGCACGTCCTAGGTAGTAATATCTTCGACGTGTTTTTTAATGTCATCGTTAATTTTAAGTACAGTATCATCTAATGTCGGTACAGAAACCGCATGGTCTTCAATACCATTTGCTTTTTGATAGATATTGTTTAAATTTTTACATATTGTACCTGTTACAACACCTGTAATAAGTCCAATTAATAATGCTTTTTTACCTGAATACATTTTTAAAGTTGCAAATGTTGTTGCTCCAGTTGATAATGTCAAAGGCAAGCCCGTTGTAAGAGCCACATCGACCTTTTCATGTTTATCTTTGGCCAATCCCATAAGAACTGCCATAGAGCCCGCTGAAGTTACAACACCAAGAGCGTCGGTTGGCGCACAGCCAAGTTTCACATCTCTTAATTTATCAAAAGCATCATTTGATTCGGTTTGAATAGCCTTATGGATAGATTTTTGAGATTTTGAAAAAGCAATTGATGCTTCATGTTCGATAACATCACTACCAAATTCTTTAATAATTTTATCGTCAATTTCATCTATTTCATCACTTAAATCTGCAAGTTTATTTACATGGATTTCTTTTTGCCCTTTAACTAGGTCTTCTGCGATAGCAACATCTTTAAACCCGCCAAGGTCTTTGCCTTTTGATTTAAACGCACGAGAAGCAGCATCTTTTGAGCTTTCTCTTGCTTTTTGCATTAAGCCACCCTCTGATACAAACGCGTCCAGTGAAGCATCCGCGTCATCAATTCTTTTTGAAGCACCAGAAGCTAGTTCGCTTAATTTTTGAGTTCTTAAATCTAAAAGCTCTTGTACTTTTGCCTTTTTTACAGGATCAGTTATTGAATCAAGCAACTTAGTATTAAATTCATCCGCTGTTTTTTGAGCCGCTTCATAACTAGCGCCCGTCATTTTATGGATTGCTTTTTTATACATGCCTGATGTAAAGTCAGAAAACTTTTTGAACCCTGGAATTTTTTCTAATAATGCAACAGTATATGTATCTTTTAAAGTATTAACGTTTGCTGCGGTGTTTGCCGCTTCAAGAACTTTTTTGCTCGCTTCATCACCCTTTAGGGCTTCTTTTACAGCAGTTTTGTTAAACTTTGAAGCACTATCAGAGTTTTTTGTTGCCTGTTTTATTACATCGTTTAATTTATTTGTCCATTTTGCTGGATTAGTTAAAACCAAAATCGCAGTACCAACGGCTGTTGCACCAAGCGCTATACCAGCAATTAATCCCGTTTTAGATTTTTTTTCTACCTCTTGAGGAATTTCAGTTATACTATACCCGTATGAATCCGCTTTTAGCTGTTGCAAAGCAGGTGAAGGTGAAGCCATAGAGGGTGCATTTTGCTGCTCTTTTGGCGCATTTGATATGTATTTATTATTGTTAACGGCGTTAATCATTGCCATATCATTTTCTAGCTTCATATACTATATAAAACAACAAAAGCCAAAAAATTGCCATGGCACAAAAGAATTATGCTATTTTTTTCTGCCTCTTCTTTTTTTCTTACTTTTTTCTTCTTGAATTTCTTCTAAATCAACTTTAGCGTTATCAATTGAATATTTTGCAAGGGGCTTTTTTGTTCTTTTATCATAAAACACTAGCCAATGCTTTTTATCTCTATCATTTACACTAAAGGATAATTTTCCAACCTCTCTGTCCCCTGTAGAGATGTTTTTAAACCACAAGGAGGTATCACCAAAAGGAGATGGGAAAAAGACCGCTTTTAAATCGTTTACAAGGGCTATATCAAAAGCAGAAAAAGTATACTCGCTAAAATTATCAATTCCAATAGATAGGCTTATCACATTATCTTCACCAAATGGATCCCTATCAAAGGTGACGCTGTTAATTCTAACGTTCAGCCCCTCAAGCCTTAGCTCTTCTTGCCTGAAGGCATGTTTTTGAAAAACTGGAAGCTCTAAATCAGACATAACAGTAAGTTCTAATTCATCTCCTGGTTCAATTAAAACACTGTCGCCTTTTTTAAGTACAGCCATTGTAAGTCCTGCAACACCGCCTAAGGCTGCACCACCTGCTAGAGTGTATCCTTGAGATAAGACAGCCGCTTCAATACCTAAAATATTAAGCGCTGCAACTCCTCCCACTACTCCACCCATAACGGTGTAGCCTGCACCCTTTGCAATATTTTTCATTGTCCCTTTTGCGACATTTTCCTTAGTAGAAATTGAAGCTGCAATAGGAATCTGTCTTCCATCAGGCGTTACAAGATAATCAAAATCCATTTCAATATAGCCATCTCGCCCAAGGTTTTTAGCATCTTGCATATATTTCACCTTACCGTGTGCTATAGAGCCCTTTGGAATAAGCAAGCCTTTATCTGATTTTACATCTTGTGACACTGTAGCAAAAAACTCATCACCCTCTATTGTGTAACCTGAACTCAATACTTGAGAAACAGTCATCTTAATTTTCTGTTCTTCTTTTATTGTTTCAACTTCACCTGTGTATAATTTTTCATCCAACTGCTGCTCATTAGAATCTGTTTGCTCAATTCTACCCTCAATAACAGCCAGCGCTGGTGAAACCATAAAAGATAGCATTATGAATGTTGATATAAACTTCTTCAAAACTTCCCTCAAAATGTCTTTATTAATTAATATTATAATATATGTTAAGAATTTGAACCACATAGATTTGTATGATATATTAGCAAAAGTTTATAAGAGGTTATTAATGAGAGAAGATTGCATTTTTTGCAAAATCGCAAATAAAGAGTTAACAACAAACTTTATTCACGAAACAGACAATATCGTTGTGTTTGCTGATATTAATCCAAAGGCAAAAACACATCTTTTAGTTGTTCCTAAGGAGCATATGGCATCTTTGAATGAACTTGAAGATGAAAAACTTATGTCTGATTTGATTTTAGCAGTTAAAGATGTAACTAAAAAACTCAACATAATCGACTATAAAGTAAACATCAACACAGGGGCTAAAGCTGGGCAGGAAGTATTTCACCTGCATATTCACGTTTTAGCAAACTAACTTTGGCTATATTAACTTTTGTAAAATCACCCATATACAAAAGCAATTTAGTCACAAAAAATATCTTTTTAAAGATAGTATAGGAGGTTTTATGTTCTCAAAAAACTTTATGCAGTATTTAATATCATATCAAACTGATGAAGCTGAACAAAACGAAACTAAAAAAGAAGAAAAGAAAGAGTCCAAAAAAAGGCCATCTATGGCTGATTTGATAGGCTCAAAAGAGTATGCACCAGTTGGAATCAAATATTTTACAGAATAGATTAGAATTAAGGTCACACTTTAGGACACTTCGATCTCAACTATCAAAAGATTTTTTAGATAGAGTTTCTTCATTACTTACAAAAAGCGTTATCAACTTAAAAGAATTTAAAAATGCAAAGCATGTTATGCTTTATTACCCAATAGAAAATGAGATAAATTTATTGGGTCTTTTAGAGTGCTCTGATAAAATTTTTTATTTTCCAAAATGCTCTGGCAACAAGCTTCTTGTATGTCCAGATGAGCATAATTTTTCAATAAATAAATACGGAATAAAAGAGCCAAATTCTAAAGCGTTAGATGATTTATCTATTTTAGATTTAATCATAACACCAGCCTTATGTATAGATAAGCAGCTGCATAGATTGGGCTATGGCAAAGGGTATTATGATAGATTTTTTAAAAATGAATTAAAAGCTAAAAAAATTGTTGTAACAAGTGAAAAATTTTTAGTAGAAAAATTGCCAATTATATCAACAGATGTGCCTGTTGATATAGCCGTATTGGAAAATTGTGTTATCCAACTGGATTAAACAACAGGTTAATTGCCTTCTCTTTTCAATTTGATTTCAATTTATATATTGAAGTTAAAGGAGAATTTATGAGCAGAGATATTTTAAACAGCAAAAGCGAAAAGAATTTAATTAAGGCATTCATTGGTGAATCTATGGCAAGAAATAGATACACTTATTACGCTCAAAAGGCACAAGAAGAAGGGTATGAGCAAATCGCAGAAATATTTTTAGAAACAGCAGACAATGAAAAAACCCATGCTCAAAGATTTTTCTCATTCCTTGGAAAGTGCAACTTGCCTGTTGAAATTGAAAATATAACTGTTCCAACAGGGGTAAGTGACACAATTACAAATTTAAATTATGCCATTGAAGGAGAGCGCGAGGAGAACTCAGAGTTATATCCACAATTCGCACAAGACGCTAGAGATGAAGGCTTTGAAGAGATAGCTCAGTGTTTTGACGCGATAGCACTAGTTGAGGTGGCACATGAGAAAAGATATAGAAAAATTAAAGAAACGCTTGAGCAAGAAAAATTATTTAAAAAGGATTTTGAAACACTTTGGAAATGCAGAATTTGCGGTTTTTCGCCATTTTCTGATGAAGCTCCAGCGGGCTGTCCTGCTTGCTTAAATCCTCAAAAATACTTTCAAATGAATTGTGAAAATTATTAAACTTTATTTTAATTTTGGTTTGTAATAAAATCAAAGGTATGAAAGTATATTTAGGAATAGATGTAGGCTCGGTTACAACAAAACTGGCTTTATTAGATGAACAAGGCAACTTCGTTGATTCTTACATGTTAAGAACTTCGGGAAAACCTGTTAAAGCGGTTCAAAATGGCTTGAGCGAACTACTCAAAAAATCAGATAGACAATATGAAGTTCTATCAGTTGGCACAACAGGTTCAGGCAGAAATCTAGCTGGCGCACTTGTTGGAGCTGATGTTATTAAAAACGAAATTACAGCACACGCAGTTGCAGCAAGCAACATTGTCCCTGATGTTCAAACAATTCTAGAAATTGGCGGACAAGACAGTAAAATCATCATCATAAGAGATGGTATTGTAACTGACTTTGCTATGAACACGGTTTGTGCCGCTGGTACTGGAAGTTTTCTAGATCAGCAAGCAGGTCGATTAAATGTTAAAATTGAAGATTTTGGTGACCTTGCCTTAAAATCTAAATCGCCAGCTCGAATAGCTGGACGTTGTGGCGTTTTCGCTGAATCAGACCTTATTCACAAACAACAACTAGGCTATCCTGTTGAAGATTTATTATTCGGCCTATGTCAGGCGCTTGTTAGAAACTATCTATCAAACCTTGCTCTTGGAAAAGAATTATTATCAACAGTTACTTTTCAAGGCGGTGTAGCAACAAATAAAGGTATGGTTAAAGCTTTTGAAGAAGCACTGAATTGCAAAGTTGTTGTTCCAGAAAATCACCAAACAATGGGTGCTATAGGTGCAGGGTATCTTGCTATGGAACATCATCAATACCCTGGAGATAAAACAAAATTCAAAGGTTTTGAAACAAAAGATATGGAATTTAACTCTATCACTTGCACGTGTGATATGTGTTCAAATAATTGCGAAGTAATTTCAATTGTTCAAGGCGAAATTGAAGAGTTGAAATCAGGCGAAGAAAGAAGGCTTCAAGACATCAAAGGAAACATAATTGCGCGCTGGGGCGGCACTTGTGGAAGATGGGATGTAAGCTAGAAAATATTTAAAGCTCTTGATTATTCAAGAGCTTTTTTAGTTATAACAATTAATAAGAAACAACACTGTTAATGTATTTATCTATTTTATTCTTCTTGAGCCAATTTAAAATCAAAAGCCTATTTCTTGTTGTAATAATGTTGATATTATATTTTTCACTTATTTTTTTTAAAGAACTTTTGACTTTTTGATTAATTTTAGGGATTTTAAACTTACTGACACTAGCGCAATGTTTTTCTAGAATAACATCTAAATCAATATGCAAATTCTTTTTTGAACGCTCAGTAATACTTCTTATCATTAAAAATTAATCCTTTCATTATATCACGTTCGTGAAAGCGATAACTATATTATACATATAGAATTATAAAATGCAAAACGAACATAAAAAACAAATCATAAAAAATGCGCTTGCTGAAACTGTAATAGAATTAAGAGGCAAAAAAAGCCAATTTAAACTGGCAAGCGAGAATGACATCTCAATAGCGATTATAAGCACAATTGAAAGAGGGCTTAAGGACCCACAATTGACAACTGTCTTTAAGCTCGCCGAGGCTTTTGATATGGACATAATAAAATTTTTAACTATACTTAAAGCTAAGTTGCCAAAAGATTTCTCATTAATTGATAAATAATTTTAACCAAATAAAAAAACCCTAGAATAATTTCTAGGGTTTTTAAATTGTTTTATAAAGATATTAGTCTTTAGCAACGCCAGATTTTGCAACAATCTCAGTTTCAACGTTAGTTGGAACTTGCTCATATTTTGAGAATTCCATAGAGAATGTTCCACGACCTTGAGTTTTAGATCTGATATCAGTAGCGTAACCGAACATCTCTGATAGTGGCACAAGTGCTCTAACTTTTTGAATACCAGTTCCTTCGATCATTTCCATACCTTCTACACGGCCACGACGAGATGAAATGTCACCAATAACATCCCCTGTGTTTTCTTCTGGAACTTCAACTTCAACTTTCATCATAGGCTCAAGGATACAAGGTTTAGCTTTTCTAGTACCTTCTTTAATCGCCATAGAACCTGCAATTTTAAACGCCATCTCAGATGAGTCAACATCGTGATATGTTCCATCATATAGAGTTACCTTAACGTCGATCATTGGGAATCCAGCTAAGATACCGCCTTCAAGAGCTTCTTCCATACCTTTTCTTGCTGGTTCAATGTATTCTTTTGGAATAGAACCACCAACGATTTTATTTTCAAACACAAATCCAGCGTTTTCTTCAGCTGGTTCGATTTTAATTTTAACGTGACCATATTGACCTTTACCACCTGATTGACGGATGAATTTAGAATCTTGATCAGCGTTGCCACGGATAGTTTCACGGTAAGCAACCTGTGGTTTACCAACGTTAGCATCCACTTTGAATTCTCTTAACATTCTATCTACGATAATGTCTAAGTGAAGCTCACCCATACCAGAGATGATTGTTTGACCAGTTTCAGCATCAGTTTTAACTTGGAAAGAAGGATCTTCTTCAGCAAGTTTTTGTAACGCGATACCCATTTTCTCTTGGTCAGCTTTTGTTTTTGGTTCAATCGCAACAGAGATTACAGGAGTTGGGAAAGTCATTCTTTCTAATATAATAGGTGATTTCTCGTCACATAATGTATCACCTGTTGTTGTATCTTTAAGACCAACAGCAGCACAGATGTCACCGGCGTAAACTTCAGAGATTTCGTTTCTTTGATCAGCTTGCATTTGAACTAGTCTTGAAATTCTTTCTTTTTTGCCGTTTGTAGCATTTAATACATAAGAACCTGAAGATAATTTACCAGAGTAAACTCTCATAAATGTTAAACGACCAACATAAGGGTCTGTCATAACTTTAAACGCTAGAGCTGAGAACGGTTCATCATCTGATGATTTTCTATCAGCTTTTGTTCCATCTTCTAGCTCACCTTCAATAGCTTTTACATCTAGTGGAGATGGTAGATAATCAACAACGGCGTCTAATAATAGTTGAACACCTTTGTTTTTAAATGCTGTACCACAAGTTACAGGTACGATTTTGTTATCACAAACAGCTTTTCTTAGGCCAGCTTTGATTTCTTCAACAGTGATAGTTTCAGGATCTTCAAAGAATTTTTCCATTAACGCATCGTCTTGCTCAGAAACTGCTTCAACTAAAGCTTCTCTGTATTGAACAGCATCATCCATCATTTCAGCAGGAACATCAGTAACTTCGATGTCTGTTCCTAAATCGTTTTTATACATGTGAGCTTTCATTTCAACAAGGTCAATAATACCTGATAATTGATCTTCAGCACCGATTGGAAGTTGGATAGGATGAGCATTGCCACCTAATCTGTTTTTAACTTGGTCTACAACTCTGTAGAAGTTAGCACCAGTTCTGTCCATTTTGTTTACAAATACCATTCTTGGTACTTCATAACGGTTTGCTTGTCTCCAAACTGTTTCAGATTGTGATTGAACACCACCTACTGCACAAAATACAGCAACAACACCGTCTAATACACGTAATGAACGCTCTACTTCAATTGTGAAGTCAACGTGTCCAGGTGTGTCGATGATGTTAACTTGGTGATTATTCCAATAAGATGTTACTGCAGCAGATTGAATGGTAATACCACGCTCACGCTCTTGTTCCATAAAGTCTGTAACCGCTGCACCGTCGTGCACTTCGCCGATTTTATGAGTTTTACCAGTATAAAATAAAATTCTTTCAGTTGTTGTGGTTTTACCAGCATCGATGTGAGCTGCAATACCAAAGTTTCTTGTTCTTTCAAGTGGCGTCTTTCTTGGCATATTTTTTCCTTTTCTTTTTGTTTCTGTACTATAAAACTATTTTCACACAAAAATAGCTTAGTGCAAGATTTTTGTTATATATTATCCAATTTCTTGCAACTTTATAAAAAGTCTGTAGAATATAACAATGGGGAATAAAAAATGATTTATAAAAAAGATATAAAAAAGGCGTTTACGCTGGCTGAAGTAGTGATTATCCTTGTGACAATTGGAGTTGTTTCAATAATGACGATAAGATCGGTTGTTGTTCAAACTTTTAAAAATGAAATGATGGCAGCACTTAAGACTTGTTATGCCGCTATTCAATCGGCATATTCATTGGCAATTGTTGAGCACGGCGACCCTTCAACTTGGGGATTAATCGGAATGCACAGCCCAGAGGGAGCAGTTAATCTTACAGACAAACTTATTACTAATTTAAATTATGCAAAATATTGCAAGGGCGAAGCTGGGTGCTTTGGCGAGGAAGAAACGCAATACATGTTTTTAGATGGCAGACCAAAACTTGATAGCTATGGTGGGCATCAATACAGTGAAATTAAACTAACAAATGATATGAATTTAGCGGCTGTAACCTTTAGTGGCGATTGTTCTCAAGACAGAAATAACACCGGCGGTAATATTAAGGCGCTTCAAAATGTATGTGCTGCAATTGATGTGGATGTTAATGGGCCATCTGGGCCGAACACAGTTGGAAAAGACATTTTTGCATTTTATCTAAACAAAGAAGGCAGAGTCGTTCCAGCAGGTATCGCAGGGGACAGAGTGTATGGTCCAAGGAGTGGAAACTATTGTAGCAAAGAAAAAAGCGAAGGTTGGGGCTGCACTGCTTGGATAATTTATAATAAAAACCTTGATTATTTAAATTAAAATTTAAAATCTCTTTTTCCGTTTTGAATTTTATCTAAATTTAAAAGTGTGGTTTCTTTAATTTTCTCATTTGGAATATGCTCTAATTCAGCTTGAATAAGCTTATTTCCGATTTCCTTTGTGTCTTGTTGAGAGTAATCCTCAAGATATTCTTTTAAAGTTAAAAGCGCATTTGGCTGACAGAAGTTTTGAATTTGTTGCTTCTTACAAATCTCCATAAACCTCTCGCCTGTTCTACCTTGACGATAGCAAGCTGTACAAAAACTTGGCAAATAACCAAGATTCATAAGCCAATTAACAATTTCATCAAGTGGGCGCTTGTCAGAAATATCAAACTGTGAGGACTTTTCATCCTCTGGCATAGGGTTAAAATATCCTCCAACACTTGTTTTAGAACCCCCACTTATTTGAGAAGTTCCATATTTTAAAGATTTTTCTCTACATTCTTGAGATTCTCTAGTGGAGATGATAATACCAGCGTATGGCACGGCAATTCTAAGCACAGCAACGATTTTTAAGAAAGTTTCATCATCAATTCCATTTGAAAAATCATCTGCGCTAATACCATCTGCGTTTTTAATCCTTGGCACACTAAGGGCATGGGGACCTACACCATAAGTATCTTCTAGATGTTGAGCGTGCATCAAAAGGCCAACAAATTCATAGCGATACATCTCAAGGCCAAACAACACGCCTAATGAGACATCATCAAGCCCAGCTTGCATTGCTCTATCCATAGCTTCTGTGTGATACTCATAATTACTCTTTGGCCCTTTTGGATGAAGCTTTTTATAGGTTTCTTTATGGTATGTTTCTTGAAATAATATATATGTACCGATCTGCGCGTCGTGCAATTTTTTATAATTTTCAACTGTAGTAGCTGCGATATTTACATTAACACGTCTTATGTCGCCATTTTTATGTTTTACAGAATAAATTGTATCTATAGATTCTAAAATATAATCTATAGAATTGTTTACAGGGTCCTCGCCAGCTTCAATTGCAAGGCGCTTATGACCCATTTCTTGTAATGCTATAACTTCGTTTTTAATTTCTTCTTGAGTTAGTTTTTTTCTTGGAATAGTTTTGTTTTGATAGTGATAAGGGCAATAAATACAGCCATTTACACAATAATTTGATAGATATAAAGGCGCAAATAATACAATTCTATTTCCATAAAAATCTTTTTTAATCTGTGAAGCTAGTTCAAAAATTTCTTTATTTTTATCAGCTAAGTCGCAATCTAAAAGCAAAAGTGCCTCTTTATAATTCAGCCCTTCTCTTTTTTTTGCTTTTTCTAAAATTGCATCGATAACTTTAGCATCAGATTTATTTTTTTCACTGTAATCTAGCGTGTTTAAAATTTCTTGATGATTAATGAACTCTGCAGCTTTTGTTGATTTTGAATTGTACATTTCTTCTTACCTTTTGCACTTAAAATTGTAGCACAAAAAAATAATCAAATAAAAACAGGACGGCAACTCGCAAAAAAATAGGGGGCGTCATACCCCCTAGATTTTTTTACTTCGCTTGTGGTACGGTTTCAAACTTCAAAAAGGATTCATCATCCTTTTTGCGCGTTTTCACACACCTCACGCTCGTTCGCTTTCAAGTTGCGCAGTCGCGCTAACTTTCAAGCTTCACTCGTTAGCTCCTGTGGGAATTAAAATTCCCACGTCGCCATAGAACGGTGTCGCGC
>CAYJMX010000006.1:0-21662 GCA_964371485.1 uncultured Gammaproteobacteria bacterium
ATATTCGCGAACTCGCATACTGCTTAAGTCATAATTACGCAGTATGCTCAAACACGCTCACTTTTAAGCTCATTTAAGAAAATATGTTCTCTCTTGTGCATAGTGGTGCAGTAAGAAATTAACTGCATTCGTTGTTTTGTAAACACATGTTACAATTTCATCATAGAGCGAATTTTGGTGTAGAAATAAACCTTTATTATAGTATATAGTACAGCTATAGCACTTTTGTGCACACAAATACGAGGCAATTTTGATTCAATTAAATTTAGATCTTCATTTGTTAACGAGCCATTTTGGGGTATCAACCTCTAGAATTGGTGAGTATAGTTCAAAATCTATTGAAGAGGTTATTGAACTAGAAAAAGCGCAAGGAAATGAGTCCATTTCCTTACTTGAATCTGCAATGAAAGATCCTGTTAAACTGATTGAACTTTTAAAATTAGAAGATCCAGAAAACAGATACGAAATTATAAAAAATCTTAATCAAAGCGACCTTGAAAAGCTATTACCGCTGTTATCTCAGCAAGATTTATTGTGGGGCTTAAAGTATTTTAAAACTGATGTAATCCTTGAATTTATGCAACAATTACCATCAGAAGAGCTTCAAAATATTGTATTTAAACACTTTACAATGAAAGAAGTGTTTATGCTTATGCCAAATTCTGAAATGAATAAGCTTTTAGAAAATCAAAATCTTGAAAGAAAAGATGTTATGAAGCATTTTGAATCTCTTGATCCAAAAGAGCTTGAGCGTATTTTAACAGAGCAGTTTGGCGCAATTATGAAAGATAAAACCCAAGAACAACAGCTGAAATTCCTTGAGGGGATGGAAGATCGCGAGTTTACAAAAATGCTTACTGAATTTAATAGAAATGATAAAATCGACCTTTTGACAAACATATGTAAATTGGACCCAAAATTTATTGAAGAGGTTAACCCATCTGATATGGTAAAACCAATGCGCACAATGGAAAAAGCAGAAATCATTACATCTATGCAAGATTTAGACCCAGAATTTTTAATCCCAATGATTCAAGAACTTCCGCCAGAATTAATTCAAGTTGTTGCAACGCAAATCGATCCTGAGGCGTTCGCTGATATCTTGCTTGAAGATTTTGCTGATATTTTAGCTGATATTTCGCTTTAATTTATTGTATAAGCTTTTTTGTAATACAAAAGTGCGCCAATGAAGAAGATTGATATTACAGGCAACCATGCTGCTAAAAATGGGCTTATGGCTTGTGTTTCACCAAGGTTTAAAGACAGCGCTCTAATTAAATAATACACAAAAATTATGAGCACAGAAAATAAGAATCCGCGGTTATATCGAACCCTTGGAGGCGTGATTGCAAGCGGTATTCCAACAAGCGTAAGCGCCATTGTAGTAACAGGAAGCGCCAATTTGTCATAAAGCTGTACTTGATATTTTATTTTTAATTTTTCAACAAATTCTTTATCAAGTTTGTTTTTTCTAATGTGATTTAAAAGTTTAAAAAAGTTAAACTGACTTGCCGTTTCTTGAACAAGTTTTCCAGCGTTTTCTATTCCAAAACTTACAGTAGAATTGTCAAAAAGGCTTGTGTTAAAAACTTTCCCGCTGCGCGATATTGTATAAACAGCACCAGAATTAAATATCCAGCCTAAATCCCCGCTTGTTCCTGCTTTTGCTTGAACAATTTGCACGGTGTCCTTGCTTGATAAATCAAGCAGGGTAATGTTATTTAGGGTTTTATCAATACATTCTTCAATGTAAATTAGCCTTTTAATTTTGCCTTCTTTATCGATATCTTTTAAGGTGAAATTCATTCTATCTTTTGGAATGTGCTTATTTTGCAAAGAATAAATCGCAAGGTGTTTTGAAGTGGTTGATGTGATCGGAACAATAAACTCGCTTATAAAAAAGCTTACTAAAGTCATTATTATTGCAAAGGCAAAAATTGGTTTTGATATTCTTGAAATACTTATGCCACAGGCTTTTAACACTGTAATTTCAGAGTTTAAACTTAGTTTATTAATTGTCATAACCGTAGCGAAAAGTGCTGAAATTGGTATTGTAAAAACAAATACCTGTGGAAGATTAAGTATAATCATAATAAAGGCGATATTAAAAGGTATGCCATATAAGGTGATTTGTTTAATAAGTTGAGTAAAAGTTTCAGAGGCGAAAATTATAGAGGTGAAAATAATTACGCCCATAAAAAACACTTCAAGAAGCTGTTTTAGAATGTATTTATCTAATAAAGTCATCTCTTTGTATTTTTTTAAGACATAGTTTTTTATATCTTCAATTTTGGAAATTATTTTTCCCTTTTTTGTCATATAATTCTGCTCTTGCATCGCTTATTTTCTTTAATGCCTCTATTCTCTCATCATCCTTTAGGTTTTTCAAGTAATTAAGCGCATCTATGAATAAATCTAAACTCTTGTCTATATTTTTTTTGTTGAATTTTAACATATCACCTGCAAGATTTAAATTTGTAAGAGCAAGTCTTGTTGTATCTCTAAACCCGCTTGAAGCAAGCGTTTTTGTTTCATTATCATCTGCAATTTTAGATAACGCAAAAGATATAAGCATAGGCAAATGAGAAATTGTCGCAACAGATTCATCGTGTAATTTTGAACCCATAACAACAGGAATTGCGCCCATTTCTTTAATTAAACCCTCAAGCAAGTCATTTTTTTTATTTATAACCCATTTTGCATTTTCAAATAAACCATCAAAAGAAGCGTCAAACCCGCTGAATTCTGTTCCTGCCATTGGGTGAGAGCCTATGTAGTTATATTTATAATTTTTTTCAAATTTTCCTTTAATAGAACCGATATCAGACACTATACAGCTAGGTGAAACTATGTCTTGAAGTTCATCCAATGTTTTTTGAATTTGATTTATGTGTGTACAAACAAAAACGACATCTGCCCCTTTTGCTTCATTAATATCATCATAAGCAAATGGAGTGTAGCTTCTTGCATCTTGATAGCTAGATTTTGAAATGGCTATAATGTCATAATCATTCTTTGAAAGCGATTTTAAAATCGATCCACCTATTAACCCTAAACCAATAATTGCAATTTTTATCATTTGCTTATTATAATATATTTTTCTTAAATTTTGTATTATAATTTAAGAAATTATAAGTAAATAGAGGTAGAAAATTATGGCAGAGATTAAAAAAGGAAAAGCTTTTACATTTGGTGATGATATTTCAACTGATCATATCGCCCCAGGAAGATTGTTTCACCTAAGAAGTAATTTAGAAGAATTTTCAAAACATGTATTAGAAGATGCCGATCCTAATTTTGCAAGCTCTATGAACAAAGGCGACTTTGTTGTTGCTGGTAACAATTTTGGACTTGGTTCAAGCCGTGAGCACGCTCCTCAAATCATTAAAATTGCAGGCGTGGGAGCTGTTATAGCAAAAAGTTTTGCTAGAATTTTCTACAGAAATGCTATTAATATTGGACTTTTATTAATCGAGTGCGATACAGATAATATTGAAGCGGGTGACGAGCTTGAGCTTGATGTTAAACAAGGAATTTTAAACAACATAACAAAAAATGAGAAGATTTCTATTACAGCACTGCCAGATGTAATGATTAAACTTTTAAACGATGGCGGACTTGTTGAACACATTAAGAAAAACGGAGATTTTAAACTTGTATAACGTTACTTTAATTAAAGGTGATGGCATAGGGCCTGAGATATCTGATGCTGTTGTAAAAATTTTAGATAAAGCGGGAATGAAAATTAATTGGGATATTCAAAGCGCTGGTGCTGATGTTGTTGAAACAGAAGGCACGGTTCTTCCTAATCGAGTAATTGAATCAATTAAGAAAAACAAAATTGCCCTTAAAGCGCCTATTACAACACCTATTGGCAAAGGTTTTAAATCTGTAAATGTTCAATTAAGACAAGAATTAAACCTATACGCTAATTTGCGTCCATCAAAGAATTTTCCTTCAATTGATACACCTTTTAAAGATGTTAATTTAGTAGTGGTAAGAGAAAACACTGAAGATTTATACGCTGGTATTGAGAATAAAATTGATAACGACACAATCCACGGAATTAAGCTTATAACACGCGATGCGTCTATGAGAATTAACAAATGGGCATTTGAATACGCACTTAAAAAAAACAGAAAAGAAGTTTGTGTTGTTACAAAGGCAAACATCTGTAAACAAACAGATGGCTTATTTCTAGAGTGTTTTAGAGAAGTTGCAAAAGACTATCCAACCCTTGTAGCACGCGAAATTTTGGTTGATAATTTATGTATGCAATTGGTTTTAAACCCTTCACAATTTGATGTTTTAGTTATGCCAAACTTGTATGGTGATATCGTTTCAGATCTTTGTGCTGGACTAATTGGCGGACTAGGATTAGCATATAGCGCTAATATCGGGCTTAATTGTGCGGTATTTGAACCAGTGCACGGTTCAGCTCCTGATATTGCTGGTAAGAACCTTGCAAACCCAACGGCTATGCTACTTTGCGCTATTGAAATGGTAAAACATCTAGGCGAATTTGAAATAGCAAAAAAGATTGAAACAGCTTTATTTAAAACTCTTGAAGATAAGAATGTTCTAACTAAAGATTTAGGCGGAAATTCAAGCACTGACGAGTTTTGTGAAAAAATTATTTCTAATTTTTAAGGTTTAATTATGGAATTTAAAAATTTTGCAATAGGCACAGATATTGAAGAAATTGAAAGATTTCAAGAATATGGTGACAAAAATTCAAAACTAGTAACAAGAGTATTTTCAAAAAATGAAATTGAATATTGCTATAAAAATGAAAAGTTCGCCCAACATCTTGCAGTTCGATTTTGCGCCAAAGAAGCTTGTGTCAAGGCACTTTGTGACTTAGGTTTTAAAAATGTTTTAATTAGTGATTTTGAAGTTAAAAAAAGAGAAGACGGCTCTGTTTTTATAGAATCTGAAAAATATAAGGCTTTATCTTTTAAATTATCAATCTCGCATTCAATAAATTACGCCACTGCCACGGTTGTAGTATTTTCTAACTAAATATATACTTTTGTAATATTTTATAAAGAACTGTAAAATCTGACTAAAAATATAATGAGTTTGTTTAAAAAACGCTTTAAACTAATCATGATATGAATATAGTTAAAATTCTCAATGATTATTCAAGGACGAATGAACAAAGAGAGTTGGTTGCGTATTTACAAGAGGTTCTGCCAAGTACGATTTGCTATGAACCAATCAAAAACAAGGAATTTTTGAAACAGTACGTCGCGCCACTTCATGATTTCGTTATTTACACGACCGCTATGCCTTGCGCAGATGCGACACGTGTGCTGCGATAAATTTTAACCACAAAAGCAGAATGTGGATATATTATAAATAACCCTCACTTAAATTAGTGAGGGTTTTTCTTTTACTCTGTCTTAATTTTCATCACATCAAGATAATTATCAATTGCGCCTTTGTCCCAACTGACATCTGTCTTTAATGCATTTAAGTCCATTTTTGCTAGGTCTTTTTTAGATAAATTCATATATTCTTGCATAGCATCTTTTAGTTTTGAAGAGTTTCTATCTCGAACATCTTCTTTTTCCCAATCGTTTGCAATGCACATAAACTCATAATCTTTAACTGTAACAGCGTTTGCCCTATCTGTGTCATAGTCTTTATGAGAATATATTTTTCTTGAAATTTCACCTGATGATTTCATGCCACCCACCTCTGTTGCAATTACAGCAGAACCAGCGTAAAGCCCTTTTAGTTCTGAAATTCCATATGGTTCAAAGTCACTAGGCATAGAGTTTGCAGTTGTCATATTCATCAAAAGCAAGCCAGAGTTTGAAATTCGCCCTTGTGTGAATAATATTTTTTGTCCTAATTCACCAAGTTCATCTTTTTTATTTTTAATGTAGTTTGACAATCCCTCATCGCCAGAACCAGAGATTACAAGCACAGGGAAATCTGAATCTTCAATTTCTTTATTTTCAACAAGTTTAGCATACGCATCAACCATGGTATCAAAGCCTTTTTGAGAATCTAAACGAGATGCCATAGAAAAAATTGGAGTATTTTCATTAATATTACTAATGTCTATTCCAAATTCGCCCTCATAAAACGCTGGTGCTTTCACCCCGTGGATTAAAGGAGTTGCTTCATTGTTGTTTTTTGCCGCATCTTTTAATAATGTCGTAAATATTTTTTTGTTGTTTGTTTTTTTATTTGAAAATTCTACAAGATTAATATTTTCAATATCATTTAAATCACTAGCGTAAGCATTCACTTTTGAACCCTCTAAAAGCTCATCCAGTTTTTCTTTAAAATCAATATTAATTTTATTCACATTTTCACTTGTAGCAGATAGTGGTTTTTTATCCACCCCATTTGGAAAAGCAGTCAATGAGCCGTATTTGTCTTTTACTTTAACCAAAGAATCAAGCTTTACAGAAATGCCATCTTGTATCATTTCATCTTTATATCCGCTAGATACTGGCCCAATTTTTGTCGCAAGAGTAACAGCCCCGTGTGCTGGGTTTAAAACGTTTTCATAGAAACCTAAACGCTGTGATGGTGTAGCATAAAGCCCTATTTCATCATTAGGTTTACCAATTAAGCTATTTTCTACAACATCTTTAGAATAATCATTATAAAGTGTGTTGAAATAATCTTGCATCACTTCTGCACTGCCCTCTTGCCCTTGATAGCCATTTCCAAGATTATGAACAATGACAGCTGTGTTATTTGCTAAATCTCTTAAATATTGTGTTGTATCCATTGGTCTTGAGTGTTCTTGATCTTCAACACGAGAGTATAATCTCATTTTTGAAATTAAACCGCCAGATTGCCATGCTTCATGTGCTATTAATTTATCAGGTGCTTCAATTTCAGCACCAGTTGGTAAATTTACCTTGCCATCTTTTGCTTGAGCAAGCAATTCATATGTCATGTTATTAAACTGTGCCATACGAACACGCTCGTTTGAGTGTTCAAGGTTTTGATAAACCATTGGGTTTTTAACATCCCCAAAGTCGTATAAATCATTGTCATATAAGAATAATGTAGGCTGTTTGTGCGGGCCATATTCGCCATAGTATACTTGAAATTTATTTGTCTTATCCCCTGATTTTAATTCGCCTTCATACACCTTTTCAACAGGCGTTTGAGCGTTTGGAGTGTGATAAATTAAGCCATCAGGCGTATTTTCAAGGAAATTAAGCGCCTTGCCGTTATGTGTAATGTTAAACATAGGTGACACTGCAAGAGTTTTAACACCAGCATTGTTCATAGCCACCGGCTGTTCTCGAGCGATGTCTGTTTGTCCACCAACAGGGTTTGTGTACTCGTAACTTACTGACCAAACAGTTGGGTTAATAACTTCTTTCATAGAAGTTTTACCCATTACAACATTTGAAATGTCATTTTGAATTAATAATTTTGTTTTATCATCAAGCTGTTTTTCATTTTGAAGAGTTAAATATAAATCGCCCCAAATGCTTAATGGAGGGTTTGTAAACTCACTAGCCAAAGGCAAATTATACTCTTTTAACAAATCAAGTGTGCGATTTTCAAGCTGATTAAGCCTGTCACTTGGATAGTTATTTGAACTTATTTGTTGAAGTTCTTTTAATATTTCTTGAGTTCTAGAACCTATAGTTGCGCTGTGCATCAAAAGTGCTGTTGAACCCTGCAAAATCTTTTGTTCTTGCTCTTTTTTAGTTTGTTCTTTTTTTGAAGTGCTTAAATTACTCTTAAAGTGCACCTTTGGTGCATTGAATGAATCAACCCTAATCATGTTTTTTCCCTATATTCTAACAACGTTTATATAATACAGGTAAAGAAAAAATTTTGCTAATTTTTTACTTGAGAATTAATAAAATTTGTTAACAATTTAGGTAAAATAGGAGAGTGTATTGGTGAAGCATCAATAATAAATTCGTTTATGCCCATTTTTTGATAATGAGGAATTTTATCAAAATCTTGAACAATTTCTTCTTCAAACATATGCATTTTACAAAAACCATCCACCATAATAGGAAGTGTTTTATCTGAATATGGGTCTTTAATACAATAATGACCCTTATGACAAGGTGCCGCACATGTTAGACGAGAAATTATTGCGCTATCGCAATTAAGTGGGCAAAGCCCAATGCTCTCTACTCTTTTAGCGCCTGCTATAAATATTTTTCTGTTTGCAACAAGCCTTTTCACATTTTTAATGCAAGTTGATAACCCATCATCATTAGCCAGTGTTGAAAAATCAAGCGATGATAGTGGTTGAAGACTAGAAAGAGATTTTATAGCATAGCTGTTTAAAATATTTATCCCTGAACCTATTTCAATATTCATTTTATTAATGTCTGAATCATTAATGATGGCGCCGAGCATGCCAATATTATTAACTAAAATAGTGTGTGGTTTTGGAGTTTTTAAAACAAGAGATTTATTAGACTCATAAACCCTGTCAAAATCACGCTCTATAAGTATTCTTGGGGTGGAAAGGTTAAGCTTTATTTTGTGTTTTTTGCAGAATTTTTTAACAACAGTGACAAGTTCATCAAAACTTTTTGAGTATAAATCAACAGTAGATGCTACCTCTCCGTATTCAATTGAATTTATCGGATTAAAACCAAGTCGTTTTATGAATTTTTCTAATTCTTTTAATTGCTCTAAACTTGCTACCCTTAAATTAATTTTTGGCAATTTTAAAGTTGAATAATCAAAATCTTTTTTTAATGATGTGGATTTAATTTGCCAATCAAATTTATGTATATTGTTTGCAAATTTAAAATCTGACCCATCGGCACTTTGAATTTCGCCACGGTAATGATTTGTTCTATAAAAACTTTTTCTTACATGGATAAATGGAAGCTTTTGGTTTTTAAACATTTTTGGGCGCTCTAAGATTTTTTCAATCAACTTTATGCCATCTAAAATATCAGCGCTGTCTTTAAATTTTCCCTTAATAATAACAGAAGATATCGCTTTAGATTTTATAATATCATCGGCGAAATATGGCAGATTATCTGTGTCTATAGCTAGTGGAATTTTCGCGTATTTTTTAATTTTTTCAATATTTTTAATATAAACTTCTTCAGTTACAATAAGTCTGTGGATTTTATGAAACATTTCCATAAAGTCTATTCCACCTAGGTTATGAATATCAAAATAGCTATCTACAATGACTTTAAAGGGTAAATCCATGGTTTTTATAATTTCTAAAATCCCATAAGAATTTACAAAAATCCCATTAATTTTAGTTGAACATAAATACTCTATAAACTCTTTTGTTTTAAGCGCTTCTTGTTCATCAATTGAGTGTTTAAAATTTACATAAACCTTTGAGCCACACTCTTTTGCGGTGTTTATGTAAGATAAAATATCTTCAAAATTGTCGTTTAAAAATTTATTATGATACACATAAAATTCACGACATTTTGTCTTTTCGCTGAATGTCTTAATGTCTTGAGGAGATTTTAAAGGTGATACAACACTAATTTCTTTCATTGAATAATGATAAAATAAAAAACGGACTTTGTAAATTAAAAGTCCGATTTTATTAACTATTTATAACCTTTTACTAAAACGGTTTTGTTTGATTCAGCTTGTTTCTTAGTTCTCTGAATTTTGCAATGTCTTCTTGAGCTTTTGAAGTTTCTTTGAATAAAACTTGAGTGGCTGGGTGAATAATAACAATTTGATCCATATGAACTTCTAAAAAGTCATATCTTCTAGGTGCAGTGTTTCCTGCTCTGTTCATAATTTCAGCATTTGTTACAGCCAAGAATCTTCTATCTCTGTTGTTTAATAGTTCTGTTAATTCACGATTTGCTTTTGTAAGCTTTGAAACGTGTACGACCCCTTTAATATCGTGGTCTTTTGTTAATATGAAAACCTCAAGAGGCATAGTTTGTGTTTTGTCGTTAGCCATTTTTTACTCCTATAACTAAACTTATTATACATAAATTTTTGCCCTGTGTAAAATTTTTGTGTAAAATTAAAAAAGATATGAAAAAAATTATTATTTTAGCCTTAATTTTAGTATTGAATTTACACGCACAAGTTATTTCAAAGGATATTGAACAAGCCGACCTTGAGGTGTCTAGACCAACAATATCTAATAACACAAGACCAGAGCATATAATTTCTGAAGCAAACATTAAAATTAACGCAATTTATCCAAGCAAAAGAAGAAATGTTTTAGGAATATCATACCCTGGAAGCCGTGGAGTAAACCAGCTTGTTATTTACAAACGCGAGTATGGAAGAAAAACCCTTACAAATGAGTTTGGAAAAGAGGCGGTTGTTGAAAGTGGCGTTGTTGTTGAATTATCTGGTGCTGATTCTATAATCCCACATTATGGTTATGTTGTAAGTGGGCATGGGAAGGCAAAAAACTGGATTAATGAAAATCTTCAAGTAGGGACAATTGTTGAATTAGATGAAAAAAATTATGTCCTAAAAGCATATACTACTCCTGATAGCTATAGATATAGCGCTAAGGCTAAAATTATGGAAGTAGAAAAAATTGTCAAAGAAGAAAATGAAAATTTAAGCAAGGCAAATAAATCAAATATAAATAAAAACCTAAAAAGAGCGAAAAGAGAGCTTAAAAGAGCAAAAACAAGAAAAATAAAAACTTCAATTCGTCATTGCAAAAATTCAATGCTATATTCAAGTTCAGCGCTTGGATACAGTGTACCTTATGTTGATTCTGAATTAAAAGGCGTGTGGATTAGACCAACGCAAAAAAATGAAGCAGAAGTTGAAAAAACGCTTGATGAAATGCAAGAACTGGGGCTTAATGCTGTGTTTATTGAAACATATTATCACGGCAAAACTATCTTCCCATCAGAAGTTATGCAAAAATATGGTTTTTCAAAACAAAACCCGTTATTTAAAGGCTATGACCCACTTGCGGCGTTTTTAAAAGGCGCGCATAAAAGAGATATGCAAGTGCACATTTGGTTTGAAACTTTTTATATCGGAAACAAGCCTCCAAAAAATGATAAAGAAAGTATTTTAAGTGTAAAACCAAGCTGGGGTAATAAAAATAGGGCAAATGCCAATTCTACAAAACCAGTGCCTCATGTAAGTGAGCACCTTGGTTATTTTCTTGATCCAGCAAACCCTGAAGTAAGAGAGTTTTTGATGGAATTGATATTAGAACTTTCTTCAAAATATGACATAGACGGGCTAAACCTTGATTATATAAGATATCCAATTTCAGCAAAAGAGGCGAGTTCAAATTATGAGCCTTCAAATTGGGGTTATACCACATATGCTAGAAATGAATTTTCTAGATTATACGGAGCGGACCCACTTTATGTGAATAAAAGAACACACCTTTGGGATAGATGGAATGAATATAGACAAGATAAAATCACAAATTTTGTTAAAAAAGTGAAAAAAACGCTTGAATTAAGAAACATTGTTTTATCAACGGTTATTTTTACAGACTACAAACAAGCAGTTCAAACAAAACAACAAGACTGGCAAAAGTGGGCACAAGAAGGGCATATTGACCTTTTTACTCCTTTAATTTTAACAACAGATAACAAACTTACATATTCAACATTAGATGAGATGAAGAAAAAAGTTGGAACTAATGTGAAAATTTACCCTGGGCTGTTTGTAGGCTTTATGGAAGCGCATGAAAATGAACTTTTAAAACAGTTGCACATAATTAGACAACACGACTTAAACGGTGTTATGCTTTTTGATTGGGCACATACGGATAAAAAATATCAAGACGTTTTAAAAACTTGCGCGTTTAATAAAAGTTGTAAATAGATTATTTATCTAAACTTAAAATATAATTTACAACACCACGAGTAATAGCGTATGACATTTGCTTTTGAAACTCGTCATCTGTAATTTTACTCATCTCATATTCATGGATTAAATATCCGCACTCAACAAGAACACTCACCTGTGTTGTAGGGCGAATGACAGCAAAAGACTGTCTTTTAACCTTGTCATCCATAAAACCAGTTTGAACCAAAAGTTCATCTTGAATTTTTTGCGCTAGTGGTTTTGATTGATTATGATAGTAAAAAGTGCTCACACCGTGCTTTTCATCCACCTTTTTAATGTCTGGTAGGGAATTTTGATGTATAGATATAAAAATATCAACTTCCTTGTCACGAGCCATATTCACTCTGTCATATAGGTCTACAAAATCGTCATTTTTTCTAACCATATAAACCTTGGCGCCTTTTTTCTCTAAGGATTTTTCTAAATGTTTTGCAACTTCAAGATTCACATCAGATTCTTTATGATTAAAAGCACAAACCCCAGGGTCAGATCCGCCATGACCCGCGTCCACCATAATTTTTAAACCTTTTAGCGGTCTTTCATAGTTAATTTCTGGCAGTTTTCTGATTTTAATTTTATAGCCCTTATCATAAGTTATAACATCATAACCATAGAGGTGTTTGGCGTTATATTTCATTTTAAGTTGAGAATTTTCTATTTTAAATTCAAAATTCTTTGGTGTTTTTTTAATAATTCCTTTTAAATCTGTGTTTTTAACATCAAACAGTACAAACTCAAGTCCGCCTGATACTTCAGCGATTTTATAAGTGTTGTGGATATATATTGGAACAGAAATTTCATAATAGTCTTTTTTATCTTTAATTTTTATTTTTTCAATATATTGAGGAAGCTTATTTGGAATCACAGCCTGAATTTCCGCGTATTTTTTTTCAATCCAATAATAATCTTTTAAGCCTAAATCTACTCTATAAAAATCTTTGTATTCTTTATCAACATAAGCTATAACGCCGTTTTTAATGTGAAAAGCACGATGAGCGTACTCATCTGGTGCGGTTCTTATGGGAGTATATTCAAAAATTGCCTCTACAACGCCATATTTTGCGATACCAACATCTTTCAGTTCTTTTTCATCAATTTCTTTTGCTAAACCACCCAATGTTGTTAATATAAATAATGCTAATACTAATATATTTTTCATATTACGAATTTTATCATATAATAATCAAATTAAAACAATTTTTCACTATCAGATGTTTTATAGGACTATGAAAGTAAACCCATTTTTAAATACCCTAAATTTTAAAGGCGCAACCCTTAATATAAATGGATTCTCTGATGCCCATGGGAATTTAAACAAGGCTGCGGATTTTTATAATGAGTTTGAAAAAAATAAAAAAGACGTTTTTGTAAAAGAAGGCAAGGGCAAAAAAAACGTTACTGCAATTTCTGGTGATTGGTTTATGGCAGGAAATAGAAAAGGCTATTTATCTAACACAAATTTTAATTCTCAAGACTATCAGGTTTTATTTTTTAATAAATTAATGGAATCGTTTAAAAAATTATCTGGCTCATCAACTGTAATTTTTGGGCTAGGAAACCACGAATTTGACGCAGGGATTGACGAGTTTGAAAAAGCCGTTGGGCAATTAAATGCCGATGTTATTTCTACAAATCTTGATTTTGAAAAGTCTAAAAAATTAACAGATAAAGTTATAAAATCAAAAGTTGTTGATATTCAAGATGATAAAGACCCAAACCTTCATCACAAAGCGCTTTTTGTGGCGAACACTCCTGTTAATATGAAATTTTACTCTAAAGATTTAAAAGGTTTAAAATTAGCTGATAACGTTCCTGTAGCACAAGCAAAAGTTGAATCTAAAAATGTTAAAAACACAATTAAGGCAATTGAACAGGAAGTGAAAAAGTTTAAACAAGAAAACCCACAAGGGGCGGTTATTTTGCTTGATCACTTTGGTGGTGTGTATCAAAGCGAACTTCTTAAAAAAGAGCTTCCTATTAACCTTATTTTAAGTGCGCATGAGCATCTTGATGAACAAAAAGTTGTGGGTAAAACTTTAATTACAAACCTGCATCAAAATTTTGATAAATTTTCAAATGTGAAAATAAAATTTGGTGATGATGGCGATGTTAAAGAAATGGCTTTAAAAAACTTCTATCCTAAAAAATCAAAAGATGATAATGTTATGAGAAATTTTTATAACGCTGTTTTTGAAACAGATTTAAACACAAAATATCATATTCCATCAATCGCTGAAGATGTTGATATGTCTATTAAAGGGGTGAGATATCAAAACAGTCCTCTTGGCAACTTTATCACAGATGTGATTTTAGATTCCATTAAAAAACAACACCCTGACACTGACTTTTTCTTGATAAATTCTAGTGCTATAAGAGGCTCTCTTGAAGCGGGAGAGGGCACAAGCGTTAATAATTTAGATGTTTTGTTTGCACTAAATGGAATTGATGAAAAACATGCGAAAATATTAATTTCTGAATTCTCTGGTCAAGATATTTTAGGTGTTATTTTAGACAACATTAAAGCAAATGGCATAAACAAAGACAGAAACGCTCTTTATCATTATTCAAATCTGATAATTGATAAAACTCAAATTGAAGAAGGCCTTAAAAAAGGCGCATCAGACACAGATTTATCAAAATTTGTTATTGATAAATCTACAAATGAACCTATTGATTTAGATAAATTCTATAAAGTGGCAAATGTGGAAAAGTTCTTTATGAAATCTAAAGATGAGCACATGCTCGAACTTTTTAAAGATAAAGATAAAACCAAAAAAACAAAATTAAACGCCGTGCATGTTTTTGTAGATTATTTCCATAATCAAGAAAATAATGTACTTGCGACAAACGAGAAAAGATATAAATAAAATAAATTAAAATTTAGTGTTTGTTTTGTTCGTTGTGTTTTGCAATAACAGAGCCTGCTTTAATTCCAAACCAAGCATAAATTACAGGAAGAAGCTTGTCGATGTGGAACTTTTTAGCTACATCTGGCTTTGTAATTAACAACAAAGGCACCAAATCATCAGCGTGAACAAGGAAATCAAGAGGTTTTAAGTTTCTTTTTAGGTCTTGCTTTTCTTCTGCCGATTTATCTTTATAAACTGTTTTATCTGAAATTTTATTTGAAAGTGCTTGAGCTATAGGCATAGAGGCGAATATTGAAGCAACAGGAGCTGCAACTTTTAAAAACATGTTATTTATATTTTTCTTTTTTAATAAAGCGCTTACGCCAAGTGCCGCTGCTGTTGGAAGGGCAGCAATAGAGTATGAATAAATACTTTCGCTAATTTTTGCCTTTTTATCGTCTTCACCTTTTGCGCCACTCATCCCGCCAATTAAGCCACCTAAAATAGCCGCGCCAGATACAGCGGCGATTGCAGCTACATTTTTTCTAGTGCTAGGATTATCAAAAATATCAAAACCAAGCTTGCCATTATACAGCTTGCTTAAACCCAAAACAGAACCAAGCGTACCAACAGTAGAGCCTACAACCGCACCTTTTGAAATTGAATAACCACCGTGGTTATGATGATGCTTTTTGGCTTCTTTAGAGTTTTTATCAGGTTTTACTACTGTAACGTTTTGTACTTTCATTTATCCTGCTCGCTTCTTCACCATTAGTATAAAACATGAAAATAAAAAATGTTGCGTTTATCTTAATAAAGTTTGTATTTCTTCATTGTTTAAGCTATCCTAAATTTAAAATATTAAAGGATGAAATTATGACTAATGAATTGTTTATTATAGATTTATCAACATGTTCAAGTAATTCTGAAATTATCAAGAACATATCTTGCGCCTTTGAAGTTGGCGGACACAGAAATAGAAAAGTTGGCTTAAAGTTAAACGACATTGAATTTAACCAAGCTCAATTGTTATCTATTCAATCTTTAATTTTAAGTAACGATTCAACTTTAGAATATATCGAATGTGCTAATTATCAAACAAGAGAAGTAGCGCAAAGCCTTCAAATTCAAGCAAACGAGCCTGTTTTTGTTGAATCAAACAACGAGCCTCAAGGTGATATCAGCTTTGACATTGCTCCATCTGATACTGATTCAAACAACATTGAAGCTCAAGATATGCACGCTAATGGCTTTAAGCCTTTTGATAATATTTCAAATAATGTAGAGCAATCAGATTGTGATACAAATGGAAATAATGACTTTAACGGCAACAATGACGGCAATGGCAACAACGATTTTTGCAATAATAATGAAAATCCTGTTGAAGAAATTATTAATGATGTACAACAAGATATGCAAGAAGATGTTCAATATGACAAACAAGTCATGGACACATATAAAAAAGCTTATGATGAAAAAGACACCGAGCAACAATGGGAAGAAGTTGACTATTATGCACCAGCTACAGATGATCCTGTTGTTATTGATGAAAAACAAACAATTTATGTTCATCAAACACTTCGCTCTGGTCAAGTATTAGATTATGATGGAAACGTTGTTATAATTGGCGATTGCCACCCAGGTTCTGAAATTAAGGCCGCTGGTGACATTACAGTTTGGGGCGTTTTAGGTTCTATCGCACACGCTGGCATTAAAGGCAACCGTGATGCTAAAATTAGAGCCCTTAAAATGAACGCTGTACAGCTTAGAATTGCAAACTGCTATTCTAGACGTCCAGATGGCACAAACATTCCATACATCATTAAATCATCAACCTTTACGCCAGAAGAGGCAAGAATTGTTGATGATTCTATCGTATTATTTAAATTAAACTAAAAGGAGCAAAGATAAATGAGTGGTTCAGTTATAGTAATAACCTCAGGAAAAGGTGGAGTAGGCAAAACTACAACATCGGCTAACATTGGTACAGCACTTGCTAAAGGTGGCAATAAAGTTGTATTAATCGATACTGATATCGGTTTAAGAAACCTAGATTTATTATTAGGGCTTGAAAATAGAATTGTTTACACAATTGTAGACGTTGTTGAAGAGCGTTGCAAATTAAAACAGGCACTTGTAAAAGACAAGAAAAATCCAAATCTTTGCTTGCTTGCCGCTGCTCAAACAAGAGATAAATCAGCGTTATCAGCTGAACAGCTAAAAGACATTTGTGAAAGATTAAAAGAAGACTTTGATTTTGTGCTTGTTGATTGTCCAGCAGGTATTGAACAAGGTTTCCAAAACGCAGTAGCCGGAGCGAATGAAGCAATTGTTGTTACAACTCCAGAAATGAGTGCTATTCGTGATGCTGATAGAATTATCGGCCTTTTAGAAGCAAAAGAAGAAGTTGCAAAGTATAGATTACTTGTTAATCGTGTTCGTCCAAACTTAATCAAATCAAACGATATGATGAGTGTTGATGATGTTGTTGAAATACTATCAGCTGAATTAATCGGTGTAATTCCTGAAGATACAGGTGTTATCACATCTACCAACAAAGGTGAACCTATTGTAAATGACGAAAATTCACTAGCTGGGCGTGCTTATCAAAATGTTGCAAGAAGACTTATGGGTGATGACATCCCGTTTCTAGACATTGATGAACCAAAAACTTTTATGGAAAAGATGAAAAAATTCTTTTCTAAAAAGGGGGATAAATAGATGAGAGGCGTATTTTCAGATTTATATAATAAAGTTTTAAGCTTTTTTAAAACGGAAGAACCAGTAGGCGAAGAAACAAAACTTGCTGCAAAAAGCAGATTAAAAACTGTTTTAATGCAAGACAGAGTTGGCTTTTCAGAGCGTGCCATGCAGATGCTTAAAGAGGATTTAATTCAAACAATTTCAAAATATATGGATATTGAAGTTGATGAATTAGATTTGGCAATTGAAGCAACTGATGATAAGAGCATGCTTTCTTTAAGCATTCCTGTAATCAATGCTAAAACTGATGAAGAAATTGACGAGGCGATTAAAGAGCAAGACGAGAAAACAAGTGCTAAAGCTCAAGAAATTGTAGAAGAACTTGAAGAGCTTATAAAAGAGCGCGCAGCAGAACTAGCGGGCGTTGCTGAAGATGATAAAGATGTTGAAGAACAAGATGAAAACACTGAAGATAACTGTGAAAATAGTGAATCAGAGGATGAATCAAAAACTGAAGAAGACAAACAAGAAAATGAAGTAGAAGAAGTGCAGGAAAACAAGCAGGAAACTACATCAGACACAAAAAAGAAGAAACAGAAAAAAGTTAAAGCAGAAGAAAATTAAGTTAACACTTGTAATTAAGCTGTGTTTTAATTAATATTTTAACTATAAAAACAAACAATAAGGAGAAATCTCATGCAGGTTATATTAAAAAAAGACGTTCAGAACTTAGGTGAAGCTGGCGATTTAGTAAATGTTAAAGACGGATATTTCAGAAATTTCTTATTCCCAAACAACTTTGCTATCCAAGCTACTAAAGGTTCTTTAGAAGAAAGAGAAAGAAACATCGCTAGAATTAAAGCGAAAAGTGAAAAATTACACCAAGAAGCAATTGAAAGAGCAGAAAAAATTGAAGCAGTTGGTTCAATTGCAATTTCTACAAAAGCTGGTGAGTCTGGTAAATTATTCGGTACAATCACAACTAAAAAATTAGCCGAAGAATTATTAGAAAAATCTGGTTTAGAAGTTGATAGAAAATCTATCATTCTTGATAACCCAATCAACCACGTTGGTACTTTCGTTATGACAATTAAATTATCTTCAAAAGTAAAAGCTAAATTAAATGTTGAAGTATCTGCTTCTGAAACAATTAAAGAAGCTTTAGAAGTTGAAGAAGAATCAGCTGAATAATTAATTATTTAATTAAATAAATTTAAAAGCCTCTAGTTATCTAGGGGCTTTTATTGTTTGTATGTGGTGGCGTTAAAATATTAAAAAATGAGTTTAAAAAGGGGGCTTATGCCCCCTAGATTTTTTGTTTTGAATTACAGCTTGTGGTACGGCTCAAGCTGTCCGCCAGTGCTCCTCGCACTGCCGTCACGCTCTGGCACACCTTATGCAAGCTCATAAATTTCAACTGCACACAAGTGCAGTAAGAAATTTATTTTACTTGTTTTCAAGTACAGCTTGTGCTGCCGCTAATCTTGCTTGCGGTACTCTAAATGGCGAGCAAGATACGTAGTTTAAGCCAATTCTATGACAGAATTTCACAGAATTAGGGTCACCACCGTGCTCTCCACAGATACCACGTTTTAGATTAGGTTTAACCTTTAACGCTTTTTCTAACGCTAATTCCATTAACTGACCAACACCAGTTTGATCAAGTGTTTCAAATGGATTTTCAGCTAAGATTTTATCTTCAACATATTTACCTAAGAATTTACCTTCAGCGTCATCACGAGAGAAGCCAAAGGTCATTTGGGTAAGGTCATTTGTACCGAATGAGAAGAATTCAGCATATTGAGCAATCTCATCAGCTGTAATTGCTGCACGAGGAATTTCAATCATAGTACCGAACATATAATCAATTTCGATATTCTTTTCAGCCATAACTTCTTTAGCTACACGCTCAAGTAATTCTCTGTCTACTTTAAGTTCATTCACAGCAGACACTAGTGGAATCATAATTTCCGGTTTAACTTCTAAGCCAGATTTTTTAAGATCACAAGCTGCCATAAAGATAGCTCTTACTTGCATTTCATTGATTTCAGGATACATAAGACCTAAACGGCAACCACGTAAGCCCATCATTGGGTTTGATTCAGATAATCCTTCTACGATGTGAAGCATTTCTTCGTCTTCTTTTGCATCTTGATTAAGAGCTTTTTTAGTTGCAACTTTTGCAATTAACTCTTCTTTTGATGGTAAGAATTCATGAAGTGGTGGGTCTAATAGTCTGATTGTCATTGGGTTTCCAGCTAATGCTTTAAACATATCAGAGAAGTCTTGATATTGCATTGGAAGAAGTTTGTCTAGCGCTTCTTTTCTTGCTTCTGGTGTTCCAGCGATAATCATTTTTTGTACCCAAGGTAATCTTTCTGGGTCCATAAACATATGCTCTGTACGGCAAAGTCCAACACCTTTAGCACCAAGTTTTACAGCGTTAGCAACGTCAGTTGGTGTATCAGCGTTTGCTCTTACATCAAGAGTTTTAATTTCATCTGCCCAAGCAAATAATGTGTCAAATTTATCGTCCATTTCAGGTTCAATAGTGTGAATAGAACCTTCCATAACTTCACCAGTACCACCATCAAGTGATATGATTTCATTTTCTTTATAAACTTTGCCATCAGCAGTAGTTAATGTTTTACCTTTAAGGTCGATTTTTAAATCTTCACAACCTGCTACACAAGGTTTACCCATACCTTTAGCAACAACAGCAGCGTGAGAAGTCATACCACCACGTAGTGTTAATACACCAGATGATGCTATCATACCGTGGATGTCATCAGGACAAGTTTCGATTCTAACTAAGATAACTTTTTCGCCCGCTTCGCCACGTGCCGCTGCTTCATCAGTATCAAATACGATAGCACCAACAGCCGCCCCAGGAGATGCTGCTAGACCTTGAGCCATAACTTTTGCTTCTTTTTTAGCTTTAGGGTCAAAAGATGGTAATAATAATTGATATAATTGATAAGGATCAACTAGTTGAATAGCACGCTCTTTAGTGATGATGCCTTCATTTTGCATTTCAACAGCGATACGAACTGCAGCTTTTGCTGTTCTTTTACCACTTCTTGTTTGTAATACATATAATTTACCTTTTTCAATTGTAAATTCCATATCTTGAATATCTTTGTATTGCGCTTCTAATTTTTTCGCGATATCAACATATTCTTTATATAAAGCTGGCATTTCAACTTCAAGTTCTGAAATTTCTTTTGGTGTTCTAATACCCGCTACAACGTCTTCACCTTGTGCGTTTGTTAGGTATTCACCATAGAATTTATTTTCACCAGTAGATGGGTTTCTAGTGAATGATACGCCTGTAGCACAATCATCACCCATATTACCAAATACCATTGTTTGTACGTTTACTGCTGTACCATAATCGTGATCGATTTTGTAGTGGTTTCTATACGCTACAGCACGAGGAATGTTCCAAGAACGGAAAACGGCTTCAATAGCTTCTTGCAATTGAACCATTGGATCTTGTGGGAAATCTTTTCCTGTTTCTTTTTTAATTAACGCTTTATAAGGCTCAATTAATGATTTCCAATCATCAGCGTCAAGATCTGTATCTAGTTTAACGCCTTTTTTAGCTTTTAATTCATCAATATAGTGTTCAAAGTTGTGTCTTTCGATATCCCAAGCAACAGAACCGAACATAGTTAAGAAACGACGGTAAGAATCATAGCAAAAACGTGGATTGTTAGTAAGTTTAATCATACCTTCAACTGTTTCATCGTTCATACCAAGGTTTAAAATTGTTTCCATCATACCTGGCATAGATAATCTAGCACCAGATCTTACAGATACAAGTAGTGGATTAGACGCATCGCCGAATTTTTTACCTGTTTCTTTTTCAACATCAGCTAATGCTGTTCTTACATCAGCCATAACGCCTTCTGGCATTTTATTACCAGCTTTAATGTAATCCATACAAGTTTCAGTAGTTATTGTAAGTCCAGGAGGAACTGGAAGACCTGCTTTAGTCATCTCAGCAAGGTTAGCACCTTTTCCACCCAATAAATTTCTCATTTCAACAGAAGCGTTACCTTCTCTGAATAGCCAAACACGTTTTTGTGTCATTGATTTCTCCTTTTTAAAATATAATGTGCTTAAAATAATAATTTTAGTTTAACTCTGTTATCAAAAAAGATAAAAGATAGGTGCATTCTAACATAAAAATATTTTCTTTGCTATAATAATATTTATGGAAAATAAAGAAAATAATTTAAATACAGCATTAGCTGAAATTTCAAATAAAAACTTTGAAAGATCGTAACCTTCTAATTTTTCAAAAACGTGTTT
>CAYJMX010000007.1:0-3666 GCA_964371485.1 uncultured Gammaproteobacteria bacterium
ACTTGTTAGAAAAAAAAACCGATGACTACCAAAATAAAATAGCACTTGGAATAAAGGGCCTATTTGGATGGAACGAGTTTACTTTTAAAGGCATTGGCTTGATGTCAAGAAAAATTGAAAACTATTTAATAAACAATCTTGATATACAAAAAGGTGAGCACGTTGCAATATTATCTGAATCTAAACCAGAATTTGGAGCATGCTTATTTGCATCTGTTATGTCAGGTACGACTTTTGTACCAATTGATATAAAACTAACAATATATGAATTAACATCAATTTTAAGCGACTGTAAACCTTCGGTTCTATTTGTGAGCCAAGCTCATCTTGATACAGCCAAAGAATTGCAAAGTAACTTAGATTTCATAAAACACATTATCTTAATTGATGACGTACCAACAGAAGGCAATCATATTTCTGTTTACAAAATGGATAACAATTTTGAAGGAAAATACAGAAGAAGTTCTTTGCGATCAACAGTTTTTCTGATTTACACCTCTGGCACAACAGGTTCAGCCAAGGGAGTTGAAATTTCATATTTAAATATGCTGACACAACTTAAAGCAATAGAAGGTGTAAGAAGTGAATTTTTCCCAGATTACGAGAAAAAACAACCTTCTGTGCTCTCAATTTTGCCAATGAATCACCTGTTTGAACTGACAGTTGGCTTCTGCGCATTTATGCATTGGGGTTTATCAATATATTACACTCAAAGCCTTAGACCAAACGATATTTTAGATATAATGCGCGAGAAAAATGTAAACTTCATGATAGTTGTACCAGCATTTTTAAAGCTATTAAAATCGGGAATAGAGACGCAAATCAAGGCTTCAAGCCCAGTTGCAAGATCATTGTTTAAATTTATGTATAATTTAGCAAAATATATCCCATCTATGAAAATAAGAAAGGTGCTATTCTCTAAAATTCACAAGAAATTTGGTGGAAACTTCAATGGATGCATTTCAGGCGGTGCGCCACTTGATACTGAAGTTGGAGAATTCTTTGAAAGAATCGGCATCAAGGTTTTTCACGGCTATGGGCTATCTGAAACAAGTCCAGTTGTTTGCGTGAACTATGACAAAAGGCAAAATATGCACTCTGTTGGACGACCATTTGACTGTTTTGAAACAAAAATCGACCCTAAAACTGGAGAAATATTGTTTAGGGGCCCAAGCGTTATGAAGGGTTATTACAAGCGTCCAGATTTAACATCAGAGGCAATAGATAGTGATGGCTGGTTACACACGGGTGACATTGGAAAATTGGATAAACACGGGCATTTATACATCACAGGCAGAATTAAGAACATGATAGTTTTATCTGGTGGCAAAAAAGTATTCCCAGAAGATGTCGAAACGGTTCTAGAAAAAAGTCCACTGTTCAAAGAAATATGTGTTTTTGGCACGCCAAAAAAGAGTGGGCAAAAAGAAAATGACGAAGAAATAGCGGTAATTGTTGTCCCATCAGATGAAATAGCTTCAAAAGAGAACTGCAAGGAAATTATAACAGCAGAGGTGAAGCAATTATCTAAACAACTGGCGTCATACAAAAGGCCAATAAGAATAATTGTAACTAATGAAGCATTACCAAGGACGACAACACGCAAGGTAAAGCGCCTACAGGTTAAAGAGCTAGTTAATAGTATATCCTAGTTTCAATAAAATATTGCCCATTTGGGCAATAGAAAAAAGGCTACCAATCGTATTTAATATAATAACAGTTGAAAAAAGCAGAAATATTGTGAAAAATACGTAGTGCTTTTATGTAATCAAACTGGCATAAAAGCGGGTCAGAGGAAAGATGCAACAGGAGAGTTATTTAGAAACAGACGAAATAAGTGATTACTTCAATATAGGAACTAAACAAATATTAAACAAGGGTGAAAAACAGTGCATTTGCGAAAAAAGCAGCAAGGAAATTCGTAGTATTTTAAATCACGATTTAAAAACTCCGACACTAGCTCAAATTCGCGCGCTTGATTTACTGCAAAGCGGAACGTTTGGTGAGCTCAATGGTGATCAGATTGAAATCATAGAGGAGATAGCAAATTCAGCAAGGGATATGCTAGATCTAATCAAAAAAACAATAAAAACCTATGAGTATGAGAGCAAAATAGTATATTTAAACTATGAACAATGCAACTTGTACAACATTTCAAAAGAGTGCGCTTTAAAATTAGCCACAAGGGCTACAAAAAAACATCAAGTAATCAATGTTTTATCAACCACAAACAACAGTGAAGTATTTGTGGATTTAAGCCAGCTAAAAAACATAATAGAAATATTTATTACAACGGCAATTTGCTATGGAGATAAAAATTCTATCGTACAAACCGTGATTGAAAAAACAAGGGATTCACTCGTATTTAGTGCAATTAGTGAATCTAAAAAAATTAAAAAAAGCGTCATAGACGAACTGTTCAACAAGGATACGTCAAACTATAGTAAATATGAAAAAATTGGACAAAGTACCAACTTATACCTAGCAAAGAAAATTGCAATGGCACACAATGGTAGCGTTTTCGCGCACTCAAGCGAGAATCAAGCGATTTTTGGCTTCACATTGCCGATTGCCTGTAAAACAAAAGAGCTATTACAAAAAAAATAATTCTGCTATGATGTAATAAATCATACAGGAGAAAATATGTTGGACACAAACAATAGCTTAATTTTAATTATTGACATACAAGAAAAGCTAACTGCTATGCTCAAGGGTGAAAAAACTCAGAACATGGTTTGTAAGGCTGAAAAACTTGCAAAAGCAGCAAATATTTTCAATATTAAAACAATAATAACAGAGCAGTATCCAAAAGGCTTGGGTGAAACAATTTCTGAAATTAAGAATAACCTATCACAAGATGTTCAATATTTTGAAAAAACGGACTTTAGCGCGATATCAAATGAAGACATTAAGAACTCAATTATTGCAACAGGTAAAAAGCAAATTGTACTTTGCGGCATAGAAGCTCATATTTGCGTATATCAAACCGCTTTATCATTAATAAATATGGGCTATAGTGTACACTTACTTGAAGACTTATGCGCATCAAGAAATGATGACGAGAAAAAAGTAGCCCTTAAAACGCTACAACAAAAAGGTGCAACTGTGACAACGCTTGAAATATCACTTTTTGAGTGGCTTAAAACATCATCACATCCGAACTTTAAAGAAATACAAGCCTTAATAAAATAGCCATTCTTTAAAAAAATTGGTATACTTTTTCAAAACAAAAGGAACAAATTATGAGAGACGAGACAAAATGCCTACACTCTGGCTATACACCTGAAAATGGTGGCCCAAGAGTTATGCCAATATATCAAAGCACAACATACAAATTCAATTCCACAAAGGAAATTGCAGCCGTTTTTGACGATCCCACTATAGCGCACATATATTCAAGATTCACGAATCCGACAGTTGATGCGGTTGAAAAGAAAATAGCGGAGCTTGAAAATGGCGCGGCAGCAATGTGCACAAGTTCTGGCCAAATGGCGTCATTGATGTCAATCTTAAACCTATGTAACGCAGGCGACAGCTTTGTTTCAACAAATGCAATCTATGGTGGAACATACAACTTATTTAATGTCACTCTTAAAAAATTCAATATTGAGTGCATTATGATAGATGTTGATTCAACAGAAGATGAAATTCAAGTGCAAATTGATT
>CAYJMX010000007.1:3676-15630 GCA_964371485.1 uncultured Gammaproteobacteria bacterium
CAAATACAAAGCTGATCTTTGGCGAAACGCTAAGTAACCCATCTTTGCAAGTTCTAGATATTGAAAAATTTGCCACAGTTGCACATAAAAATAATATTCCACTTATTGTAGACAACACCTTTGCAACACCAATACTATGTAAACCAATTAATTTTGGTGCAGATATTGTGATACATTCGACATCAAAATATATGGACGGGCACGCCGTTCAAGTGGGTGGAGTCATTGTAGATTCAGGCCAATTTAAATACAATATGGAAAAATTTAAAGAATTTAACGAGCCAGATGAAAGCTACCACGGGATTGTATACAATAAAGATTATCCAAAGTTTCCATACATAATTAAAGCCAGAGCTCAATTAATGAGAGATTTTGGAGCATATCCAAGTGCCAATAGTGGATTTTTATTAAATTTAGGTCTAGAAACATTGTCGATTAGAATGGCGCAGTACAGCAAAAATGCAATGGCAGTCGCACAGTTCCTCGAAAATCACCCTCAAGTGGAGAGTGTAAATTATGTTGGATTAAGCAACAACAAATATAACAGTCTTGCAAAAAAATATATGCCTGATGGGCAAAGTGGTGTTATCACATTAAAATTAAAAGGCGATAGCGAAAATGCATCAAAATTTATTGACAATTTAAGCCTTATTTCAAATGAAGTACACGTTGCAGATATTAGAACCTGCATACTTCACCCAGCTTCATCAACGCACAGGCAGTTGAATGAAGATCAGCTTGTTAAATGCGGAATATGCTCTAAAATGATAAGACTATCTGTTGGACTTGAAAACACTCAAGACATAATGGATGATATCAATCAAGCACTATTAAAGATTAAATAAAGCTTTTAGAATTTAATGCTTTATAAATAATGCTAGATGCTTTTGTTATGTATTCTTTTGCGGCATAATCATTAAACTTGCGATTGACAAGAATAACAACAATATATTTATTGCCAGATTCAGTATAAACAATGCCCGCATCACCAAGCATTGTACCGATATCGCCTGTTTTATGGATAATCTGAGCACCTTTTGGCAATCCCGCCTTTAAAAGATTGGTATTTTCAACATTGGACATATACTCTTTTATAATGCCTCTACTTTTTGGGGATAAATATTTTGAATTATCAAGATTATAAAGCAATGTTGCCATCTGGCGTGCTGTTGTTTTATTCTTACCTTCTAAATCAGGCAATCTATTTTCAATTGTTATTTTATCAAGCCCATAAGACTTCATAGTGGAATCAAGATATTTCTTTCCACCCACTTCATCTAAAAGCATATTTGAAGAAGAATTATCGGATTGAGTTATCATAATTCTGGCCAAATGATCAACACTGTGCTTTGTGTTCATTTTACTGTATTGTAATTTGCCGGAACCTAAAGTCCTATGTAAATCAGTATATAAAAGTTCTTTATTCAATGAAGTGTAAAAATCTGCCGATTTTTCATCTCGTTCGATTTTTCTAAATAGTTCAAATAAAATTGGAATTTTAACTATAGAAGCACTAGAATAAAGTGAATCTGGACTTATTTCAACAGACTTGGCACTGTTGTAATCCCAAACAAAAACGCTTGGTTTAACATTTGGATAATATCTCGATAATCTTTCTAGATTTCTTCTTACAGAGAAAATTTCTCCATTAGACTTAAGTTTCTCAACATCACTTGATAAAGATGTATTCTTTGAAAGAATTTTTTCATTAAAAATGCTTGAATTTGAAAGATAGTTGGCACTTATATCCACTTTTGATTTAACGTCATATTTTATTGATGAATTTAAAACTGGACTAGCAACAAGTGGTCTAAAATAATTCTCACACAGGTATGGAGCAGCAAAATAAGAAAATAAAGACAAATAGCTAGAAATACAAACAAAACGCATTGCAACTTTAAAAGGGTTTTTTTTCTTTTTTTTCAAGCTTGTTTGAACACGTCTAATCGGATAGACATGCATTCTATCTTGGAATTGATTATTTCTATATTCTTTTTTTAATGGGAAACTCAATTGTAATACTCATTTGCTACCTTTACAGTATAGTGGAATTTACTTCAAAAAACATGGTACAAATGGAGGAGAAAAATGGAAAAAAGACGATAATATGATATACTTTCCATATGAAAGATTTTATTTTTGATAAAATTAGGACCATTATAGTTATTGCCTTTTTGTCTTGTGTGCCACAAAGTACGCTAGCAGACACTGTGATAGGCTCAAATTCTATGGCAGAGGGCAAAATAAGGTTTGTAAATGGTGGATTAATTGTAATTAATGAAGACAGGACTGATAAAACATTCATTAGAACAGTTGGAAATGAGTATTTTGAAGATGAAATTTTGTACAAAAAATACTTTTTTTCCTTTAACGCTAAAACCTTATTTGGTAGAATTGAAAATTTAAATAGACAAAGTGCAACGATATTGACGCCTGATGGAAAGATTGAGTTGCAAAGATATAAAATTAAAAATATAATTATGAATACTAAACAGGAGAGATATTAAAATGAACATTGTTTTTTATGCAAAAAACGCGCAAAGTGAACATGCAAGCCTAGTGCAAAGCTCATTCGATGAAGTAAGCATCTTGGTAAAAGATGTTAACGAACTTAAAGATTATAAAGACCACGCGCCAGCGGTTATGATTATAGACGCTCCACTTGAAGATGCAAAAGATGCATTTGCTACAACAAAGTTTGATACTTCTGTTTTACTTATCGTAGATGAAATTCCAGAGAATTTATTATTAAGAGCGGAAAATTTTGATTACATCAAAAAACCGGTAAATAAAGTTGAATTCAGCGCAAGATTAAGCTCGTTAATTAAATCAACAGTATATAGAATTGCCCTCAAAAGACAATCCATGACAGATGAATTAACGGGATTGTATAACAGAAAATACCTTCACGCTCGTTTAGATGCCGAACTTTCAAGAGCAAAAAGATATAATCAACCACTTTCTTGCTTATTGTTTGATATTGACTTCTTTAAAACCGTAAATGACATGTACGGTTACGATTGGGGCGATGTGCTTCTTAAAAAAGTGGCGCAAATGCTGAGTGCTCTTGTAAGAAAAGAAGACGTATTAACAAGATATGGTGATGAGGAGTTTGTTCTTGTGCTTCCAAATACAACGGAGCAAAACGCGTTTATCTTCGCAGAAAGATTCAGAAAAGACATCGAAAAAATGGAATTCTTACCAGCCAATGAAGAAGAAAGACACCCAATTACAATATCTGGTGGCATATCCTCATTCCCATTTTTAGAAAATGTTGACGAAAATTCTAACACAATTATAAGATATGCTGAACATGCACTGTATTCTGCTAAAAATAGTGGAAAAAATAAAATTGTAGAATTTTCTAAAATGAATTTGGACTACTAATGCTCAAAAAAAGAATTATACCCTGCCTTGATGTTAAAGACCTAAGAACCGTCAAGGGGGTAAACTTTTTAAATCTAAAAGATGTGGGTGATCCCGTTGAACTTGCTCAAAAGTACTCCGAACAAGGCGCGGACGAGCTTGTATTTTTAGACATTAGTGCTACAAATGAAAAAAGAAGAACGATTTTTGAATTAGTTGAAAAAGTTGCAAAGCAAGTTTTTATACCTTTTACCGTAGGCGGTGGAATCACCTCAATTGAAGATGTAGGAAGGATTTTAAAAGCTGGAGCAGATAAAATCTCTATAAACTCTTTTGCAATTAAACAACCAGACATTATCGATCATTGCAAGGAACATTTCGGCTCGCAATGTCTTGTTGTGGCAATTGATGCAAAACTTATTGATGGCAAATATCTAGTTCATATAAACGCTGGCAAATTAAACACAGGGATTGAGCTTGTAGATTGGGTTAAAGAAGTTGAAAAAAGAGGTGCAGGTGAAATCTTGCTGACTTCTATGGATGCTGATGGCACTCAAGCAGGTTTTGATATAAAGATGAATGACCTTGTTGCAAATACGGTAAATATTCCAGTTATAGCTTCAGGTGGAGCAGGCGCAGATTCAAAACATTTTGTGGATTTATTTAAAAACACAAAGGTAGATGCCGCATTAGCTGCTTCAATCTTTCATTATAACACACTACCTATACAAGTATTGAAATTAGATTTAAAAAAATCAAACATACAAATCAGATAAAAAATTAAACATTAAAAAAAGACCGAGAGTATCGGTCTTTTTTTATTTTATAAATAACTATTTATTAGCCATCAAATGTCTTGAAACTCTTTTCAGTGTTGTCTTTAATAATCTTTTCAACTGAATCAACTTCTGTAGTTACAGCCTTATGTTGTGTTTCAATTTGTTGTTGGTCGATTTCAAGTTGCTTATCAAGGGCCTGAACTTTGGCACTTTCTTGTTGATATATCGCTTCAGCTAGCGCATCATCTTCTGTGTAATAATCGTCTTGAATTTCTGTCATACCAGCCCAGCTTACCGCTCTCCATTGCGAACCATCTTCATCAATGTTGCCACTAGCATCAGTTTGAGTAAATGTTTCAATTATGAATCTGCCATTTCTTAAGCCTTCTTGGAAGTAGTTGTCTTGTTCCACTGCTGTAGTAATTGAAGGGTCAATTTGATAATCTTTTTCATTAGCACCTGATGGAATATCGCTATCACTTGGTACAACAATTTTACCGTGTGCGTTTACGATTCTATACATTTGTGTATCAGCATCGCCACCTGCGTTACCTAGATTAACTAAATTATCATATGTTAAGTTCACAGTTGTCATTTGGTTTGTTTCACCTTGGTTAACAACTGAAAGTTTCAACTGCCTATTACCAGTTTTACGAGTGTATTCAGCAGATACTGACTCTAAGTCTTTCATCAACTGCATTCTTCTTTGAGAAATTTGCTGTCCACGAAATTCTAAATCGCTTCTTCTTGCTGTTAGTAGCAATAATCTACCTTGACTTGCTGCTAAACCCATAATTGTACCACCTTTGCATTTTACTTAACTGTTTATATAAAAACATAAAGTATATACTAAATTCATAAAAAGTATATATCTTTACAATTGTTTACAAAAACCTGTCAAGTCCTTTCGTATCATTTCATTTTTCCTTGTTACAACCTATATCGACACAGTTAAACAAAAACTTTAGTATTTTTTATCAAATATTAAGTTATGTTACACTGGATAATAAATATTAAGTTGATGCAATTGCTTAAGTTGTACGCTATAATTGATTTTATGAATAAAATATTTGATAAAAAAACGGGTTTAATTTTACTACTATCTTTAATAGGAATGTGTGTTTCTTTGGAATTAATATACATATTTATTAAAGTGAGCATACAGCCAGATTATAGTGGAAGCTTTTGTTCCATAAATAGTGTAGTTGACTGCGACGGGGTTGCAAAAACATCATATTCAGCGTTTTTGGGAATTCCATTGGCGCTGTGGGGATTATTACTGTATATAACAATAATTTTTCTTAACTTAGTAGACAGATTGCAAGACAAAATAGGCAATTCAATACTAGATGTATTTAAGAATCCAAAATCATACATTGCAACTCTTGGCATGGTTTCATTTTTAATATCGATGCTACTTGCTTCTATATCAATCTTTAAAATAAACAAAATTTGCGCATTGTGCTTTGTAACTTATTTTATAGATCTATTCATAGCAATAATCGCAAAAGACAAAGAGAAATCTTTTGTTGAAGAGATAAAAACAACAGTTAAAGATTTCATTGAAGGCTTCAAGAATCACACCAAACTTGCCTTAGTTGTATTTATTTCTGCTGCCGCGTTTTTAACTTATACAAATATGACAAACATACTTTCTCCAAATCAAAAAACACAAAAGTCTTACGCCAAATATATCAAATTGAAAAACAACCCATACGCGACATCGGGCAATTTGCTTGGGAAAGAAAACGGGGAAGTCATTATTATATATGGAGATTTTCTTTGCCCATTTTGCAGGCTTACAAATATTATGGGCTCGCAACTGGCTTCAGAAGCCAATGTGAAAATAATACATATGAATTTCCCGCTTGAAACTAAATGCAATAAATATATTAAAGGCACATTGCACAGAGGCGCATGCACACTTTCAAAATACGCATTAGCTGCTAAAAAACAGGGTAAATACTGGGATATGGTAAATATGCTATATGATAAAAAGCCAAAAAGCGAGTCTTCTATCATATTTAATAGCGCTCAACTTGGATTAGACACTAAAAAATTAAAAAATGATGCGCACTCAAAAGAGGTGCAACAAGAGCTTGAAGCGCAAATAAAAGATGCCATAGACAAAGGAATTGATGCTACACCAGCCATTGAAATAGACTCAATAATTTACCAAAGCGCAATGCCATATTACAAATTAAAACAAAGATATGAACAGTCGCTAGCAAGAAAAAAACAAGAAAGCGACAATTAGTAAATGCAAAAAGTCTTGCTGCACAGTTGCTGTGCTGTGTGTTTAATTCATCCGTATAATGTGTTAAAATCTGATGGTTATGAGGTTTTAGCATACTTTTATAATCCAAATATTTTTCCAGAAAAAGAATATGAAACACGCAAGCAAGAATTTATTGAGTATTGCACAAATAATAATATAGATTATTTAATTGAAGAAGATACGCAGGAATTTTTTATAAATGCCATAAAGGGCCTAGAAAATGAACCAGAAAAAGGCAAAAGATGTGAAGAATGCTTTTCTTTAAGGCTAAAAAGAAGCGCAAAAAAAGCAAAAGAACTCGGGATTAAGGCATTTACAACGACTCTCAGCGTCAGTCCGCATAAGGTTAGTGACATGATTTTTAAAGCAGGAAAAGTGGCACAAAAAGAGCACGACACGGCCTTTTTGGAGTATAATTTTAAAAAAAATAACGGTTTTAAAATAGCACAGGAGTATGCAAAACTGAACAACATGTACAAACAAAACTATTGTGGCTGCAGATTTTCAATTAGAAAAGAGAATCAATAGCTTTTTTCATATCACTAGCGCAAAAGATATAATTACCAGCAACAAGCGAGTTTGCGCCTAAATCCTTACAGATTTTTGCACTTTGCTCATTAATGCCACCATCTACTTGTATATATAAATCTTTATTTCCTACTTTATTTGCGACTTGTTTAATATGTGGAATTTTTGTAGCGCAATCGAACATAAAAGATTGCCCACCAAAACCAGGCTCAACTGTCATAACAAGAACTAAATCAAGGTCTTTTATAAAGCCATCTAACACAGCAGGAGGCGTTTTTGGCTTAATTGAAATTCCAACTTTTATACCCGCATCTTTAATTAAATTAATAACTTCTTGAGTCTTATCCAAGGTAGCCTCATAATGAAAAGTAATAATATCAGAACCAGCTTGAATAAAATCATTAATATAGTTTTGAGGATTTTCAATCATCAAATGCACATCAAGAACTAAATCGGTCGCTTTTCGAAGCGATTTCACAACAGGCGCGCCAATTGTAATATTAGGGACAAAATGGCCGTCCATCACATCGACATGTACCCACTGGGCACCACAATCTTTCACTTTTTTTATTTCAGATTCCAAATTTGCAAAATCAGCAGATAAAATAGATGGTGAAATTATAGTTGTCATTTTCTCTCCTTATTAATTTTTTCAATTGCATTTTTAGCGGCATCTTGTTGTGCGTTTTTTTTAGATGAACCAAAGCCCTTGGCTAAAAATTCATTATTACACAACACATCAAACTCAAAAGTTAAATCATGCTCACTTCCAGATCTAGAAACAAAAACATACTGAGGAAGTACCTTAAATTTTTCTTGTGTGTATTCTTGTAAAGCTGCTTTTGGATTGAGTGAATCTATATTTTTTGCAATATCGATAATGCTATTTTCAAAGTTATTTACAATAAAATCTTTCACGATTTTTAAATTATTTTTAGTAGATAAATACATAGCGCCCAAAAACGCCTCAAAAGCGCAGGCAAGTATAGATGGACGATTTAACCCCCCGCAGTTTATCTCACCTTTTGATAGCAGAATAAATTTGTTAAGCCCAACTTGTAATGAAAAATCGGCAAGTACCCTATCTGAGACAACTTCACCTCTAATTTTTGTTAAGATGCCTTCATTTAAATCTTCATATTTCTCATATAAAATTTCACTAACAACTAGCTTTAAAACAGCATCACCAAAGAATTCTAGCTTTTCATATGAATAATGTGATTCCATATTGTTTTCATACGCATAAGAAGGATGAACCATGCTCATTAAAAAAAGCTTGGTATCAAAAGTCTCATTAATCACGCAATTTGTAATGAATGACTTAAATTCTTCGCTACATTCCAAAATAGACATTTATTGCGCCTTTTGCATATTTAAAAAATTCTATAATTATATTATTGCCGTGGGTAAAATTTGAAAAATAGTAATAAGCAACAGGAAGCGCAAACAAAAATCCATCAGTTCTATCAAGTATGCCACCGTGTCCTGGCAGGATATTACTTGAATCTTTAACGCCCGCATCTCTTTTTAGTAGCGACTCAGACAAGTCACCAATTTGAGCACTGGCTGAAATTAACAAGCCCCCAAAAAGTGCTTCAATTATAGTAAGTTCTGTATATAGTACGCCACATGCAGCAAGCACAAGTGATAAAACCACTGCACCCAATGCGCCTTCAATGGATTTTTTTGGACTAATTATTGGCGCCAATTTTCTTTTGCCAAATTTTCTTCCAAAAAGGTAGCCACCAACATCAGTTGCAACAACGATTGAAAACACAAACAAGACAAGCCCAAGGCCTTCATTAATGTTTATCTGAAATAAGTTCATTCTAGGGGCATCAATTTGTCTTATTAATAAAATATGACACGGCAACCACCCTGTGTACAAAAAACCAAGGATAGTGGTAGCAACGCTTGCAATATATGGCTGTCTGCCTTTAAATAGTACAACCATAAAGCTCAACATTAAGGCAAAAGATATGATTGCAGGCATCAAGTCGAATCTTCTAAAGAAGATAAGGAGTGCAAACACAAAATTGGTAACAATTATTAGTGACAAACTTGCGTGAAATCCTTTTGAATGAAGGATTTTGACAAATTCTTTTGAGCCTAAAAATATTACAAATAATAAAAAACAAAATAGTGGGATACCGCCACAAAGCAGGCAAAACAAAGCAAATAGCCCGATTAATACCCCTGTTAAAATTCTTAATTTTTTATTACTCAAAATTTCAGATGCCACTATACTGTCATAACCTCTTTTTCTTTTTCAGAAACTAAAGAGTCAATTATGCCAATATATTTATCTGTAAGTTTTTGAATTTCATTTTGAGCATCTTTAATGGCATCTTCTGGAAGATTTTCTGATTTTTCAAGCTTTTTAACATCATCAGTAGAATCACGACGAACGTTTCTAACGTTAACTTTAGCAGTTTCGCCCATAGCTTTAACATCTTTTGAAAGAGCTTTTCTTCTGTCCTCTGTTAGTGGTGGAAAAGAAAGGCGAACAACAACGCCATCACTGTTTGGAGCAATACCTAATTCGGCTTTTGTGATTGCTTTTTCAATCTCTTTAATAATATTTTTATCAAAAGGAGCAATAACAAGTGTTGTGCCTTCTGATACGGTTACTTGTGCGAGCTGTCTAATGCCGGTTGGTGAACCATAATAATCAACCACAATTTTGTCTAAAATTAATGGATTAGCACGACCTGTGCGCACTGTTGTTAATTCTTTTTTCAACTGATTAATACATTTTTCCATTTTTTCTGTACTAGATTTTTTAATTTCTTCAACTGACATATTTATTCTCCTACGAATGTTCCTACATTTTTACCTTTTAAAATATCGATTATGCTGTCTTCTTTTGCAAAATCAAACACGCAAATTGGGATATTATTTTGCTTACAAAGCGCACAAGCTGATGTATCCATAACCTTTAGGTTATTTTTTATTATATCATCATATGTGATTTTGTCATATTTTTTAGCATCTGCATTAGTTTTTGGATCATCAGAATATATTCCATCAACACCATTTTTCGCCATAAGCATAGCTTCTGCGTCAATTTCAGATGCTCTTAGGGCGCTTGCTGTATCTGTTGTAAAAAATGGATTACCTGTACCTGCGGCAAATATTACCACGCGACCTTTTTCAAGATGGCGCATAGCCTTAAATCTTATGTATGGTTCAGCAATTTTGTCCATATCAATTGCAGATTGCACTCTTGTAGGGATGCCGATTTTTCTGAACTCACTTTGAAGGGCAATAGCATTCATTACAGTTGCAAGCATACCAACGTAATCGCCACTTGCTTGATCCATTCCAAGTTTTGAAGAGTTTTTCATTCCGCGGAAGATATTTCCGCCACCAACAACTACTGCTATTTCAACACCGAGGTTGTGCACTTTTTTAACTTCTTGTGCGATCATCATAACAGGATTTGGATCAATCCCAAATTCTTGAGTCCCCATAAGTGCTTCACCACTTAACTTTAATAAAATTCTTTTATATTTTAATTCAGACATTATCCATCCTTTGCATTATTTAAAATCATTATACATAAAAAATAATGTATTGTATAATAGTAAAGTATGAATTTAGAAACACAAAATGCAAAAAATTTAATATCAAAAGATGAAAAGCTCTCAAACCAAGCAGCGCTTGAAATAGTGCAATTCGCCGATGAGAAAACCTTTAAAACACTTTGTGATAATAGTGACTATATTTTTGATTTTATAATCAATAAAATTGTAAAAAAATTATCGAATAATATAGCGTCTAACAACATCAAAGCATCCTTTAAATTTTCTAAAATTTATTGCGAAAAATTAAAAGACATAGTTCTTGAACCGTGGTTTAAAAACGCAAATGAAGAACTGACAGATGAAATTTTAGAGTTACTCGATAATGGCACACAAGAGCAGAAAATATACGCCCTGCATTATTTTACAAGAATTAACGACCCAATTTGCTTAGATACCATATATTCAATAATTGAGTCACAAGATCAAGACCTTATACCATATTGCGCCGTCGCACTCAACGCATTTTGCGATGAAGAATACAGGGAAAAAGCGCTAAATGAATTAAAAGAAACAGATGATGATTACAAAAAATATAGCCTGTTGTTATTTTTAATAAACTATAAAAAAGCAAATGACTTAAAAATAATCTTAGAAGACATTTTAAATTCACCATTTAGTTCAAATCTTGTTCAAGAAGTGCTATATGTTTATAGCTATCAAGAAATTAAAGAAATTCTTCCAACAAATGGAACGCTTTTAATTTATGATGAATTGATTGCATCATATCCAGAAGACACTTCTCTTGCAACAATATATGACTTTTGCTTAGAAGATTTTATAGTTGATATTTCTAAAATGGATTCAAGTCATTCATATAGAATTCTTGGCGATTTGAAGGAACTTTTTAATTTAATTTGCGAAAATGACATATACACTTTTGATTTGAATAAAGATCAGGTGGGATATTTAAAAGAAATTAATAATAATTTAAAAGAGATTGAAATTGACGCATATGATTTTATAGAAGAAATAAAAAAGGATGAAAAACCCTCGACAAGGGCGCTCAACCTGCTTATTAAGCTAAATCAAAAAGAAGCAAACAAGGAAATAGTTGAACTTATTAATAACAGCACAAGTCAAATAATTATCTGTGAAGCTGCAAAAGCACTTCAATCGCTTGGCGGGATTGATTCCATCAATAAAGAAGAAATAGAAAACAAGCTTACAAGCAATGACGCAAAAGAGTTATTTAAAAGCTATTTTATTTAATTTCCTCTTTTTGCTTTTTCTCATCAAGTTTAATATATCTTGCATCTTCCCATCTTAAATCCAGATACTTGATTCTACCTTCATATCTAGAGAGTTCAGGCAAAATTGTAGCAAGCGATTTTGCTCTTTTAAGTGCTGTTGAATTTATTTCACCAAATCTTATTAAGACCTCATCTAGCTTAATGTAGGCGTCTTGAGCGTTTCTTA